>JASFUR010000116.1:0-8684 GCA_050050215.1 Gemmatimonadota bacterium | reverse complement strand
CCCGTGGCGGCGGGCAGCGTGATCGTGCCCTGCTTGCCGTCCGGCGCGTCCCTCAGAGAGGGCGGCGTGTACACGGGGCCCCACCGATACTGCTCGGCGATCTCGAGCGCCCGGGCGTGCAATTCGGGCGTCCAGTCGTTCAGGTCGTCCTCGCTGAAGCCCTGCCGCTCGAATGGCACCGGCAGCGTGGGGATCGGTTGCGTGGGCGACGTCCACTCGCCCGGTGCGTCGGTCTGCGGGACCGGACGCTCCTCGATCGGCCAGATCGGCTCACCCGTGAGGCGGTCGAAGACGAACGTGAAGCCCTGCTTCGTGACCTGGGCGACGATCTTCCGCTCCTGTCCGTCGATCGTCACGTCGGCCAGGATCGGGTTCGTCGGGTTGTCCCAGTCCCAGATGTCGTGGTGGATCGTCTGGAAGTACCAGACCATCTCACCAGTCTCCGCATCCAAGGCGACGACGCTCGTCGAGTAGAGGTTGTTGCCCGGACGGTGGCCGCCATAGTAGTCGCCGGTGGCCGCCTCGGTCGGCAGGTAGACGATGCCGGTCTCGGCGTCCCAGGAGATCTGGGCCCAAGCGGCCGCGTTGCCGGAGTACGTCCAGGAGTCCTCGAGCCACGTCTCGACTCCGGGCTCGCCTTCCTCCGGGATCGTGTGGAAGGTCCAGAGCAGCTCGCCCGTGCGCGCGTCGAATCCGCGGATGTCGCCGGGAGTGTTCACCATCGACGGCGGGCGCATGCCCACGTGGTGAGCGGAGCCGACGACCACGACGTCACCGACGATCGCGGGCGGCGAGCTGGCGCCTATCGTACCGACCAGCGATACGCCCTCGCGGGTCCGGTGGTTGAGGTTCAGGTCCAGGATGCCGTTGCCCGCGAAGCTCTCGACGGGATACCCCGTCTCCGCGTCGAGCACCGCGAGATGGTAGCCGGGCGTGATGACGTAGATCCGATCGTCGCCGTTCCCATCGGACCAGTAGGCGACGCCACGGCCGGAGTTCACGCGCGGTGCCGGCCCCAGTCGCTCTTCGCCTTCGTCCATCGTCCAGGTCCAGAGCGTCTCGCCCGTGCCCGGGTCGATGGCCACGACGGCGCGCCGCATGCCCACGGTCGCGTAGAGCTTGCCGTTGACCATGAGCGGGGTCGTCTCGCTGCCCGCGAACGGGTTCGGCCCGAAGTTCCTGCCGGTCCACTGCCAAGCCACCTGTAGGTTCGCGGCATTGGAGGCGTCGATCTGGTCGAGCGACGAGTACCGGGTGTGACCCGGTCCACCACCATAGGTCACCCACTCCCCGTCGGGTGCGCCATACTGAGCCTGGGCGGTCAGGGGGAACGCAAAGGCGACAGCCAGGGCGAGAATGCCTGACCGGGCCTGGGAGAATCGTCGCATCATCGTGCTCCATCTGCTGAAAAGGTGATCGACTGCGGCTCACAACCTGGCTGGGAGGCGCTGACGCCGCCAGATAGGACCTTCGATTGCAGTCCCTAGGACCGCCGAGTACCGTCGAGTGCTGACAGGTCCGGCCGGCCCGTTCCCGGCGGAGGCGCCGAACGCCTCGCGAGGATCATGCTACAGAAGCGGCACGAAGACCGTTCCTGGGTTCCATCCGTCCGTATGTCCGCTCGCAACAAGAAACTGCTGCTTCTCGGCGTCCCCGTCGGGCTGTTGATCGTGTTCCTTCTGGGGCCGCGCGCCGGTGTGGAGGCCCGCTGGGTCGAGCCCGATCTACCGGCCGACCTCGACGCCTACGTCGCCGAGGAGGAGGCCCGCGTGCCCGGTATCCGGCCGGGCGACGAGAAGACGATCGTGTGGGCCGACTCCGTGGAGCCCTCGGTCACGCCCCTGTCCCTGGTCTACCTCCACGGCTTCTCGGCGGATCGCCACGAGGTTGAGCCCGTCGTGTCCGAGGTCGCCGAGGCCCTCGGAGCCAACGTCTTCTTCACGCGGCTCCGCGGGCACGGGCGCGACGCCGACGCGATGGGTGAGGCGTCTGCCGAGGACTGGCTCGACGACGCGGCCGAGGCCGTGGCGATCGGGGGATATATCGGGGAGCGCGTCGTCCTCATGGGCACCTCGACGGGAGGGACGCTCGCCGTCTGGGCCGCGACCCGGCCGGAGGCGGTCGACCGGATCGCGGCGGTCGTGCTCGTGTCGCCGAATCTCGGAGTGCAGGACCCTGCGGCCCCCCTCCTGCTGTGGCCGTGGGGCGGTGTCATCGGGAGGCTCGTCGTCGGGCCGGAGCGTTGCTTCGAGCCGAAGAACGCCGAGCAGGAGCGTCATTGGACGACCTGCTACCCACCGGGCGCGCTTCTGCCGATGATGGCGCTGGTCGACCACGTGCGCTCGCTGCCCGAGGGCTCCCTGAGCGAGCCGACGTTGGTCCTCTACGCCCGCGGCGACCAGGTCGTGAGCCCCGAGCAAACCGAGACGGTCATGGCGAGGCTCTCTGCGGGTGAGGCGGAGATGCATGTCGTGGAAGGCGCCGGAGATCCCGAGCAGCACGTGATCGCCGGCGCCATCATGTCGCCGGAAACGACCGAGGCGGTCCGGACGGAGATCCTGGACTTCCTGGCACCGCTCACCGAGGGCGCCGTGGCGCGCTGAGCTTGCCGCGTCGTATACGCGACACTTCGGACGGACCCTTTGTGGTCGCCCCGAAGCTGGTCTAACGTGCTGGAGCCACGTCAAAGGCTCGAAAGCATGTGAGACCGCGATCCCTCCGGGGTCCCGAGAGCAGCGGAGGTATGGATGCGAGCAGTCGTCGGCGGACTGGTGGGAGGCGCCATCGGCGCGGCAGTCTGGGCGGTGGTCGTCGTGCTCACCGGTTACGAGGTCGGTTGGATCGCCTGGGGTGTGGGTGGGCTCGTGGGCTTCGGCGTCGCGAAGGGGAATGCCGACGGCGGGCGGTCGTCGACGGCGGCCGGCGTGCTCGCGGTCGTGATCGCGGCGCTCGCCATCGTCGCCGGGAAGTACGCCGGGATCGTGACGACGATGCCGAGTGACGACGAGATCGTGGGGATGTTCGTCGACCGCTTCGACGACGAGGAATACGTCGTCTCGTACGTCGCGGACGAAGTGGTGGCGGAGTACGTGCAGGAAGGGCGCCAGGTCGACTGGCCGGCCGGGAGCGATCCGTCCCAGGCTTCATCCCGAGCCGACTATCCGGTGGACGTCTGGGCGGAGGCCGAGGCTCGCTGGGGCATGCGCTCGGAAGAGGATCGCGCGGCGTACCGCGACTCGCTCGAGGCGCAGACCGTGGAGAGCGTCCAGGAGAACATGCCCGAGATCCGTTCGGCGGTGGCCGGCGGCGGGCTCATGGGCAGCTTCGCCCCCATGGACGTGCTCTTCTTCGGGCTCGCCATGGTCACCGCGTTCGGCATCGGGTCCGGTGCGAAGAAGACCTCCGAGCAGCTGGCCGAGGAGTACGCCGAGGCGGCGCAGCTCGCGATGTTGAGGGTGATGCTGGCGGACGGACACATCGACGAGGAAGAGGTGCAGACGGTATGCGCCGTCTACCGGCAGATCACGGGAGACGACGTGTCCGCCGAGGTCATCCGGGCCAAGGCGGCGATCGCCCAGTCACAAGGCCGCGACCTGCAGGCGGCGCTCAGGGACCTGGCTCTTTACCTGACCGACCAGGCCAAGGTGGCCGTGCTCCAGGCGGCGGTCGCCGTCGCGGCCGCGGACGGCCACTTCGAGGACGAGGAGAAGGCGCTCGTCTCGGGGATCTCCGACGCCCTGGGGCTCACCGAAGACCAGCTCCGCGAGATGGTCCTCAGGTCGAGCGGGTCACCACCCGCGTCTGCGTGAATTGGCGATGCCCGTCCTTCGACTTGTGAAAGCCGAAGCCGCTCTCGCGCGCACCGACCCACGGCGTGCCGGCCGCGCCCATGATGGGACGGTTCACTCCGATCATTCCCGCGGTGAGCTTGCGCGCCACGGCCTCCGTGCGCTCGTTGTCGCCGCCGAACACGACGGCCCCTAACCCGAAGCGCGTGTGATTCGCGCGCTCGACCGCCTCGTCGGCCGTCTTCACGCGGGTGACGCACGCGACGGGACCGAATGTCTCCGACGTCGCGATGTCCATGTCGTCCGTGACGTCGGTCAGCACCGTGGGCGTCACGAAGTTGTCGTGATGCCCGCTGCCGCCGGACGCCACCTTCGCACCCGCGGCGACGGCAGCGTCCAGCTGACGAAGCACGTGGTCGCGCTGCCGGGCGTTCACCATGGGGCCCACGTCCGACCCTTCGGCTCCGTCTCCGACCTTCATCGCGGCCGCGACCCCGGCGAGCGCCTTCTCGAAATCGTCCGCGATTTCGTCCATCACGAAGATCCGCTCGGTCGCGACGCACACCTGGCCGCAGTTCCGGAACGAGTTGAGCGCGGCAAACTTGGCGGCCTCCGTGACGTCTGCGTCGTCGAGCACGATCATCGGGTCCTTGCCGCCAAGCTCGAGCACGAGGCGCTTCAGCGAGTGGCTGGCCTCGCGCATGATGTGCTTGCCGGCCTCGCGTGAGCCGGTGAACGCGATCATGTCCACGTCGGACTTCACGATCGCCTTGCCCTGGGCGTCGGCGCCGTGCACCACGATGAGCACGTCCGAGGGAAGCACCTCGTTGAGCGTATCGGCGTAGGCCTGCCCGCACAGGGGGGTCTCCTCGGAGGGCTTGAAGACGACCGCATTGCCGGCGGCGAGCGAGGGAATCAGCATCCAGCTCGGCATCGACATGGGGAAGTTCCACGGCGTGATCGCGCCCACGACGCCGAGTGGATCGTGGTAGATCGTGGAGCGGGCCCGGCCGTCCTCGACGACCTCGGGGCTCAGCGCCTCGACGATCTCGTCCAGTTCCCGGTCCAGCCCCCACCCGAGCGACTTGGCCTCGCCGACGGCCTCCTTGATCGGCTTGCCCATCTCCTTCGTGATGAGCTCGCCGTGCTGCTGGGCGCGCTCGGCGAAGAGCGGGATGGCCCGCTTGAGCACCTCGGCCCGGCCCTCGAGCCCCAGCGCCTCCCATTCGCGCTGCGCGGTGCGCGCTCGAGCCACGATCGACGGGATCTCTTCGACCGGCGTGATGGCGACTTCACCAACGAGCTCGCCGTTCGCCGGATTATAGGACTTCAGGCATTCCATGTCGTTCACCGCAGTCTTCGCGCTTCGGGCGCTGGTGCTTGGCATCGGGGATCGCGAAGATGCCCAGAGGCCCCTGGCGACGGCAAGGCAAGTTCCCCACCCAAGGAGGAGAGCGGGCGATGAAGCTGGATCTCGATGTCGGGCAGACGGCGTCACGCACGATGACGGTGACGGCGGAGCAGGTCCGCTCGTACGCTGAGATGACGGGGGACTACAATCCGCTCCACTTCGACGAAGCCTTCGCCGCCGAGACCCGCTTCGGCCGGCTCGTCGCCCAGGGCGGCATCACGACGGGCGTCCTGCATGCTCTCGTCGCCATGGAGCTGCCTGGGCCGGGCACCGTCTTCCTGAGCCAGAACTGGAAGTTCACCGCGCCTGCGTACATCGGCGACACGATCATCGGCACGGCCGAGGTCCTCTCGGTCCACGAGTCGAAGCCAGTATGCGAGCTCCGCATGAGGGTCGAGCGCGACGACGGGGAGACGCTCCTCGAGGGCGAGGCCTGGTGCTACCGCTTCATGGTGGAGCGCGACGAAGGGGCCTGACGCGGGTCGCTGTGCAGATTCCGGCCGGCTGAACGTCACACGGGTTGGATGGGGTGAGCCGGAGGCGTATGGTGCCTCAATACATCAAGCTTCATATAATCACCAAACATCCACAGTCACGTCCACATTTCGACACTGGAGGACCCGATGCAGCGAGCCATGGTCAGACGAGGCGCATCTTCGCTCACGACGCTCCTGCTCCTCGCCGTCGCCGCGTGTGGTGGCGACGACCCGATGGAGCCGAGTGGGGGCGGTGGCGGCGGTGGGGGTGGTGGGGGTGGTACTACGCCGGTGGTGACGACGTCGGTCGACGTCGACGACAACTTCTTCGACCCGGCCTCGATTCAGGTTTCTCCGGGGGCCACGGTCACCTTCAACTGGATCGGCGACTTCTCCCACAACGTGACCTTCTCGGATGCCTCGATCACCGACATCGACAACCACACGAGCGGCTCATTCACGACCGTCATGCCGACAACTCCCGGTGACTATGCGTACAACTGCACCAACCACGCCGGCATGAACGGCACCATCAAGGTCCAGTAGTCGATGACCCGAACCCTCGCATGGGTCGGCGCGGCGCTCGTTCTGGCCGCGCCGGCCCGGGCTTCGGCCCAGGCCGTGTTCCACTCCCACCAGGCGGCGAACCTACCCACGGCGGAGACGCTGCCGGGGGGCTCGTGGCTCTTCGAGATCTCCCACCGCTTCGATACGCCGTTCTCGGACGGCGCGTCCGCGCTCTGGGGCCTGGACGGTCCCGTGCGCAACCGGCTCGGCCTGACGTACGCGCCCACGGGCTCGCTCATGCTCCAGCTGCAGCGGAGCAACTACGAGGACAACGTGGACCTCAATGCCAAGCTGAGCGTCTTCGAGGGTGGACCGACAGACCTTCCCGTCGAGGTCGCAGTCCTCGGGGGCATCGCCTGGAACACCCAGGTCTTCGAGACCGCGGGAGCCGAGGACAACGAGTCGCAGGCTTACGCTCAGCTGATCCTGAACGCCATGGCGGGCGAGCGGTTGGCGTTCGGGGTCGTGCCGACCTGGCTGCACAACCCGCGCATCCTGGACGTCGAGGCGGACGACGCGTTCGTGTTGGGCTTCAACGGGCAAGCCTATCTGACCGACGCGATCAGCTTCCTCGCCGAGTGGATCGTGACCGAGCCGCGGCAGGGGCTGGAGCACGACCCCGTCACGCTGGGCTTCGAGATCGAGACGCGGGGACACTTCTTCAAGCTGCTGGTCACGAACCAGGCGCGCATGAACCCCACCCAGTACCTGGCCGGGACACCCACGTCCTTCGCCCCCGAGGATTGGCGCTTCGGCTTCAACATCACGCGCCTGCTGCCGTTCTGAGGCCGGGCGGGCGGATGCTCGCGCCCCCGGGCCACGGCGTGCGCCGGGACCCTGGGGTGGTGGTCGGGGCTCGGAGCTGTGCTAGGAGAGCCCGCCGCCGAAGTACTCGACCATGATCAGGTAGAGCGCGCCCGCGATCGCGACGATGGCGGCCATCTTCAGCAGCTTCTTGAGGATGGCGAACACCATCACCGCCACCAGCAGAAGGATGGGGGCGAGGAAAATCGGGTTCGCCATCAAGTAGTCGATGATGTCACGCATCGGACCTCTCGCGTAGCGCGCGGGTGGGCGCTCAATTGAAGTCGACTGCAGGCGGGATGTCCACCCACGACCCCTACGGAGTCGGGTGCCGGCTTGTGCCGCCCGCTCCCCGGAGCCCCCAGTGATCATGACGGCGGAAGCGACGACTCGGTCGGCGGCATCTCCCGCCGGGCGCCACCTGCCCTGGCTCATTCTCCTCTTCGTAGGGAGCGGCTGTGCGGCGCTCGTCTACGAGATCGTCTGGTTCCAGATGCTGTCGTTGATCGTCGGCTCATCGGCGATCTCACTCGGTGTGCTTCTCGCGACGTTCATGGGCGGGATGTGCATCGGGAGCCTCGGACTGTCTCGCTACGTGTCCCCGGCACGGCATCCCCTGCAGGTCTATGCGCTGCTGGAGGGCGGGGTCGGCGTCTTCGGGCTGCTCGTCCTCTGGCTGTTGCCCCACGTGGGCGGGCTGTACTCGGCCATCGGCGGGCCGGGCATGGTGGGCATCGCCGCGAGAGCCGTCTTCTGCGCGCTCTTCCTCTTGCCACCCACGATCCTGATGGGCGCTACGCTGCCGGCGATTTCACGTTGGGTGGAAGCGACGCCCAGGGGTGTGTCCTGGCTCGGCTTCTTCTACGGCGGCAACACGTTCGGGGCGGTGCTCGGCTGCTTGCTGGCAGGATTCTACCTGCTGCGGCTCTACGACGTCGCCGTGGCGACCTACGCGGCTGTCGCCCTGAACGCGGTCGTCGCCGTCACTGCCTACGCGCTGGCCACCTTCGCAAAGTACGAGGGCACGGCCGAGGTGCAGGGGGGCGAGCCCGCGCGGATGGCGCCGGGAGGAGCGCTCGTGCTCGTCACGATCGGGATGTCGGGAGCCACGGCGCTCGGCGCCGAGGTGGTCTGGACGCGCCTCATGTCGTTGAACTTCGGCGGCACGACGTACGGCTTCTCGCTCATCCTCGCCGCGTTCCTGCTCGGGATCGGGATCGGGAGCAGCGTCGGCTCCTTCATGGCGCGCGAGGTCCGCGATGCGCGGAAGGCGCTCGGATGGGCCCAGCTTCTGGTCGCGGCCGGGATCGCCTGGGCCGCCTATCTCCTGCTCATCGCGTTCCCGCACTGGCCCGTGAACCCGTCCCTCGTCCTGCCGGCGAGGTACACGTTCCAGCTCGACTTCTTCCGGGCCGTGCTGACGGCTCTGCCCGCCGCGGCGCTGTGGGGAGCGAGCTTCCCGCTCGCGCTCGCGGCCGTGGCCGAGAGGGGCCAGGATCCGGGGCGTCTCGTCGGCCGGGTCTACGCCGCGAACACGGTCGGCTCGATCCTCGGCGCGCTGCTGTCTTCGATCGTCCTCATCGCCTGGGTCGGCACGCAGACGACCCAGCGGATCATGATCGGGCTGGCGGCGGTGTC
>JASFUR010000115.1:0-8797 GCA_050050215.1 Gemmatimonadota bacterium | reverse complement strand
CCCCAGCCCCGATCGTGTCCATGGACGATCCCATCCCGCTTCTCCGGGCGGCCCTCCAGGGCCGGTACCGCATCGAGCGTGAGATCGGGATCGGCGGGATGTCGACGGTCTATCTGGCGCAGGACCTGCGCAACGATCGGGAGGTCGCGCTCAAGGTCCTTCGTCCGGACCTGACCGCCGTCGTGGCCGGACGCCGCTTCCTCGGCGAGATCCGCACGACGGCACGCCTACAACACCCACACATTCTCCCCCTCTTCGACAGCGGCGAGGCCGCGGGCTTCCTGTACTACGTCATGCCGTACGTGAAGGGAGAGAGCCTCCGGGCGAAGCTGGACCGCCAGGGGGAGTTGCCCGTCGACGAGGCGCTCGGGATAGCGAAGGACTTGGCACACGCCCTGGACTACGCGCACCGCCACGGGGTCGTCCACCGGGACATCAAGCCCGCCAACGTCCTACTCCAGGAGGGCCAGGCCCTGATCTCGGACTTCGGGATCGCGCTCGCCGTCGACGCCGCTGGAGGAACGCGGATCACCGGGACCGGCCAGTCGGTGGGCACGCCTCACTACATGAGTCCGGAGCAGTCGGCTTCGTCGGGCAAAATCGACGGACGGTCGGATATCTATTCGCTGGGTTGCGTTCTGCACGAGATGCTGGCCGGCGAGCCGGTGTTCGCGGGCCGGACGCCCCGGAAGGTGCTGGCGAAGCACCTCACCGCGACCCCGGACGGGGTCAGAACGCTCCGAGACACGGTACCGAAGGGGGTTGAGGCAGCGATCCTGAAGGCGCTGGAGAAATCACCCGCGGACCGATTCTCGACCATGGCCGACTTCGCTGCAGCGATCGAGACGGGTGCCGCACCGAGCCCCGCGGCGAGGGTCCGGGAGGCGAGCATGGCCTGGGTGCGGGCACACCCGTTCAGCCTGGCGGCTGCGGCGCTGACGGTCGTCGGCACGGTGGTCGTGGCCGCTCCGCTCTTCTCCGGCCCGGCCTGGACCGAACGACCCTCGTCGGTCGCGGTGTTGCCGTTCCGCACCTCGAGCTCCGGGCAGGGGGAGGGCAACCTCGTGCTCGAGCTCTCGGACGCGATCACGCGCGAGCTCCAGAGATGGGATGGCGTGACGGTGGCCACCGACATCGATCTCGCAGGGCCCGCTATGGACATGGGGCTCACGGAGGCGACGCTCGAGCAGATCGGAGACGGCTTGGCGCTCGCTCGCCGGGTGAATGCCGAGGCGATGTTGGCCCTGACCGTGGAGCGGCGCGGCGACGATATCTCACTCCAGGCGAATCTGTTCGATTCACGCTCGCCAAGAAGGGTCGGGGAGCCGGTCATGGTGACCGGACCCATCACCGACACGTCGCGAAGCCGGCTCATCGCCCCGGTGCTGGCAGAGGTCCTGGGGTTCGGCGACGCGCCCGAGCCTCGTCGAGCGATCGGCGCCGGGACGCGTGACCCCCAGGCGGCTGAGGCCTACCTGCGAGGGAGGGATGCACTCGAGCGAAACCAGTTGGATGCCGCGGAGGCTCTGCTCACTCGGGCGGTTCGGTCGGACAGCACGTTCGCGTCCGCCCTGAGCTTTCTCGGCCAAGTGCATTTCTGGCGGGGTGTCGAAGCCGACTACTACTTCTTCTCCCGCGGTAGAGAGATCTCCCGGCTGAGTACCGCCGCGATGGGACATCTTCGGGGCCTGGAGGGAGTTCACGAGGCCCACGTGCGCGGCTTTTTCAGCCTCCAGGTCGGCGCCTTCGACGAGGCGCGCGAGTACTACGGAGCGCTTGTCCAAGCGGACTCGACGGACATGTATGCACGAGTCATGCTGGGTGAGATCGAGCTTCTGGACCGGTGGTCTGTCAGGGACCCGGTTGGTGACTTGGTCCCCAGGGGCAACCTCAATGCAGCGCGGCGCAGGTTCGTCGATGCGGT
This sequence comes from Gemmatimonadota bacterium, assembly GCA_050050215.1. Taxonomy (GTDB): domain Bacteria; phylum Gemmatimonadota; class Gemmatimonadetes; order Longimicrobiales; family Gaopeijiaceae; genus UBA2982. The sequence goes on along the minus strand of JASFUR010000115.1, from coordinate 6,873 downwards.
CAGGATCGACCCCACCTTCGAGCTCGCGTACGGCCAGATGTTCGCGATCCAGAGAAAGCTCGGGGTCGCTCTTCGCGGCGGCTGTACCGGCTTCGAGGAGGCCACGGACGAGGTGCGGCCGATCTGGCAACGCCAGGTCCCGACCCAGGGCATGTACCCCCTCTGCCCTGCGGCCCTGGACTCCCTGCAGTGGATTCCCTATGCCGAGTACTCGGTAATGGACCGTGCACAGCTCAGGGGAGGCGCCGACCGCTACTTCCGCCAGGCCGCCGGCGAGCTCGAGCGTTGGGCCTCCTTCGCGCCCGAGCAGCCTCGCCCCCTCGAGCTGCTGTCCGAGGCCTATCTCCTCCAGAGGATGCAGTTGGGTATCGAGGCGCCTGAACGACATCGGGCGCTGGCCGCCGAAGCGCTTCGTTATCGGTCAGAGGCGGTGGGGCTCGAACCAGACACGTCGCTGGCCGACCTTGCGGCCCTCGCGAATCTCGAAATGGCGGCCGGGAACTCGGAAGCGGCCATCGCCCTCGCCCGCTCCACCCTTGCCCAGCTCATGGCCCCTGGCCCAGAGGGTGGCGTGGAGCCCCCCCCCGAGCTGGCCAACGTGCTTGTCGCGAACGGCCAGGTGGCTGCTGCCCTGGACGTGGCGTCACGACTTCAGCTTCGGAGCACCATCCCCGCCCGGTACGTTCCCGATCCGGCGGGTGGGCGGTCGATTCCGGTTGCTGGCGCCGAACACGCCTTGCGTGCGCTGCGGTTGTTGGGCGCTTCGGGGGTGACCGGACGGCTCGTCCACGAAGGACTCGAACAACTCGAGACTTCCTGGGCTTCACAGGGCCTCTCGCCGCGTGAGCAGCAGCTTGTCCGGGACCGGGCCACGGCTGATATCATGGCGAGCCTCGCACTCGATTCCGTCGCGCTGGCTCGGTGGAGGGCGGAGGCTACCCTCGAGGACCCGCTTTGGGTGGCATTGAGCCTCAGCCAGACGGAACCGACGTCAGCAGCGGACGCGTTTGCGGAGCTCGAGCGAACACCGAACCGATTCGAAAGGCACGTGCCTACGTTCGCGCTCGCGATCGCGGCAGCCAACTTGGGTCTGGAGGACAGGTCCCTCGCGCTGTTGAGCCGTCTCGACAGCATTCCGGCCAGTGTGGACCTCTTCGATCCCGGCTGGGGCCTTCAAGTCCTGTCACACTTCCTGAGGGCCACGCACTACGAGCGGCTCGGCGACGAGCGAGCGGCAGCCCGCCACTATCGGACGTTCCTGGCAGCTCGATCCTGGCCCGACTCCCTCTCCCTCCCCCTTATCGAGGAGGCCAGGGAGGCGCTCGGCCTGACACGAGGCAGCTGAACGCTGACCACTCACGGAGGACTCATGCGCTCAAGCATTTCTTGTAGGGTGGTCGCAGCCTGCCTCGTACTGGCGGGAGCGACCTCGGCCAGCGCCTCGGCGCAGGAAGGCTCTTTCTCCTTTCGTATGCCCACGGTTCAGCTCGAGCCGGGGTCCCCACAAGAAACGTCGGTGATCGTCCAGTCCGCGAATGTACCCGATTCGATCGACGATCCGCTGATGGTTCGCGATGTCGGCGGAGAGGGTCCGTCGGAGCTGCAGGTGGTCTTCGGAACGCCCGAGGCGTTGACCGTTACGGGATCGGGGAGAGCATGGCGCGTTCCGGTTTCCGTTAGCGGCATGCCTCCCGGAAGCCGGTTGACACGCACGGCGAGCCCAGCGCTCGGGGACTCGTTCGGCGGCCTGGTCGACTTCACACTGAGCAACGTCGTACCGAACCTGACCTGGCAGCTGACGGGTCCGCCCGAAGAGCTCGTACTGGGAACCGACACGGCCGACAGGCGGACCTCTTTCGCGGTGACGTCGGGCGACGCACCTCTTGCCGGGCTCCGTATCGTCCAGTCTGAGCTCCAGGACGAGTCCACGAAGCGACAGCTCGGCACCGACTACCTGCGCCTCTACGGCCCGACGACGATCGAGCGACGGAGCACCCAGGGTGTGAGCCTGGGCGTAAACCGAGAGTTCTTCGGGCCGGGAACGTTCTCGGGCTCCGTCATGCTCGCCGTGGACGGCACCCCCGAGACCAGGTCTTTTGACCTTACCGTGCACTCGAGCAGCCGCGCATGGAAGTGGGGTGGCATCGGCGCCATCTCGTTTGGCGTCGCCATCATGTTGTTTCTGACCGTGTTCTCGAAGGGGGCGATCTTCAGGGCCGAGGCCCGGCGGCTGGCCGAGCTGCTCCGGGGTCGCCTGACGCCGCTCGAGAAGCCCATCAACGCGGCCGAGGCCGAGTTTCCACCGGACGGCAAGAAGCCTGACCTCGATTTGTCGAAGCTCAGATCCGAACTCCGGAAGGCAAAAGAGCGTGTCTCCAAGGATGGGCTCGACGAAGTCTTGGCGGGGCTCCCGAGCGAGGGGAAGGCCGAAGCGGTCAAGACCCATTTCGCATCGGTATCGAACGCAGCCACCGTCCTCGACGAGATCACCGCGCGCGGTGTCGGGGAGGTGCTGCGGCGCTGGAAGAGCGTGAAGGAAACTGCCGCCGTCCGCGGCAGTACCTTCGGCACGGCAGATCCGGTCCCCTTCATCACGGCCCTGAACAAGCTCGGCGAGCTCGCTGATCAAGCCGAGAAGAAGGACCCCGCAAAGACCAGAAAGGGCGTCGACCAGGTTCTGGACAGTCTGAGCCAAGCGCCACAAGTGGCACAGGCACAGCCCGGACTGACGCCGCCGCCGCTCAGGGGGCAGGACCATGGGAGCGCGTCCCTGGCGATTATCCGCGGATTCGTGTGGCTCGCGTTCTTCGCGGTCACCGTCTTCGCGGGCTGGATGTTACTCATCGTGCCGAACCCGGGGTTCGGCACGCCCCATGATCTGGGGATCTGTCTCCTTTGGGGGCTCGGCTTACCAACGGGGGGCCAGCAACTCCAGCAATTGGTGCCCTCGGCGGTGGCGTCGCACCTGAGGATTCCGCTTCCGAGTGGCGACTGACAGAGGCGCTTCAGCAGCACGGCCGAACCCCGGGAGCGACAGACGGCCGGCGTAGTGAAAGGGTGCCCGCAACGAGTGCGGGCCGACACCATCAGACGGAGGGATGGCGAAGATGTGCCAATACTGCCAGGGGTACTGGGAATGCGACGGTGAGGGGGGGGAGGGGAATTGCGTGGGACCGGATGAGAGATGCGACGACCACGGGTCGCAGCCGCCGGGGTGGAAGCGGAAGCTCCACGCCGTGTTGAAGGATGGGAGCGATCAGGACATCGAGGGTCCGAACGGCCCGATCAAGTTCAGGATGGAAGGACGCGTCGACCAAGACACCCACGAACTCACGGTCACAGTGAACGGTTGGGAGGCAGAGCACACGAACGATCACGCGCCACCCCCAGCACCGCATCAGGACCGCGGCCGAAAGTGGCACATCAACAACGAGTTCCCGTTGCTGGAAAAGGGAACCGGCGCCCCAGTCTTGGACAAAGACGGGAAGCCGGTCCGGGTCCGCGTCCAAGCCTATCCGTATGAGTATGACCCGGCGCTGCATCCCCAACACTGCCCTGACGCGCAGACCGGCTGGGGGCCGAAGATGCGGATATGGGCCGTGTAGCGACCCGCTAACCGGGAAGCGGCAGATCGCCCCGCAGCCCACACGCATGGCACTCCCCGCACGGCCGGGGAGTACCATGCGTGAACACCGGATTCCTGCACGACCAGGTGAGCTCGAGGAGCCCGTCCGGCAGTTGGTCGAGCAAGTCCTTCTTGCTGAGCCCTTGCTCGACGATCGGCATGGCGATCGTGCGGCTGAGCAATGGCCGCCCTGCGCTCTCGCAAAGCGCCTCCCAGAGGCGCGGAGTGATGCCGCGCTCCTGTCGCTCGCGCACCCGCGGCCGTTCCAGGTCGTCCGTGCACCACCCGAGGGCCAGCGTGATCGGTCCTGGGCCGAGGTTCAGCGCGACTTTGGATGCCACGAGGAGCTGAAGGTCGGAATCCCACCCGATGCGGTGGAAGTCCAGCTCGAAGCGCGACACCGAGTACTCGAAGCCCCGCAGGTTGTTGCGGCACCAGTCGACGATTTTCTCACACGCCGGGTCCTCCGCCCGCCACCTCTTCTGGTGGGGGTATCGGATCGAGATGTGGTGCGCGTGGACCCGGAGGTCGGTCTCGCTCAGGTAGTGGTGCAGCAGCCAGGTGCTGTCCACACCTCCCGAAAACATGAGGAGGACGGTCTGGGGCGCTCCCACCGCACCCTCATCGCCGTCGAGGGTCACGGGCTCCGGAATGGGAGCAACCCCACATCGACGTCCGGTTGCGAGGCGGTCTCCGTTCGCGGGCCGCTCCACAGGCTGAGAACCGTGGCGAGGAGGAGCGTGAGGAGAACGGCCAAAGCGGCCCATCCGGCCACTCTCCGGGCGACGAGGAGGTCCTCCGCTCCGGGCCGATCCGAGCCAGCTCGCATCGTCGGGCTCTGGGACGCTGCGACGGGGCTGGCGGGGGCTTCGACCCGGGTGCCACCGGCGGCCGCGGCCGGCTCGGGCTCCACGCGCGCGCCCTCCTCTCCTCGACGGCCCTCGGCGAGCTCCTCAGCGAGCTGCAGGACGTCCGGCTTCGGCGCGATGGCGAGCTCGCCCTCAACGAGCGTCGCGTAGGTGCGTGCGTGGCGCACCGCAGCGGCGACGTCCCCGGCCGCAGCGAGCGCCTTCATGAAGCCCATCGCGACCGAGCTGCTGTACCGGTCCTCCGCTGCGAGCTGCCGCCACCACTCGACCGCGGCTTGTGGGTTGCCGGCCTGCCCGGCCTCGTTGGCGAGCCTGGTGAGGGCCGCGCGGACAAGCCCCTGGAGCCGGCGCCGCTCCTTGTCGACCCACTGCTCGAAGACCGTGTTCTCCTTCAGGAAGAAGCCGTCCAGAAACGCCCCACCATAATGACCGACCGCCTCTTCGAGCCTGCCTCGCCCGAGGGCGTCCTGGAAGTCGCAGACATCCGCACCTACGACGTCACGGTTCAGCGCGACCGAGTCCCCGGACGTGATCAGGCAGTCTTCACCCAGATGGCTCCGCAGCGCGTTGAGCGCCACGCTGAGCCGGTGCCGCGCCTTCTGGGCGTCGTGCTGCTCCGGCCAGAGGTTGCCGATGAGCTTGTCGCGGCTTGCGTGTGCCTCCTGCGACGCGGCGACGAATGCCAAGACGGCGAGGTTGTGGCTCTGGGCCGGGCGCCCGGAGATGATCTCGTCGCCTCGGTACAGGGCGGCTCCGCCCAAGACGCTCAGTCGTATCATCGATGTGCGTCTTCCGGCTCGGGAGGGGGGATGGATGCCACAAGCTCGAAGTTGGGCCCAAGCTATCGGCGTAAATCGCACAAGCGCAACGAGAACTCCGGCACCGCCTGACATCCATCTGACGAGCGTGTCGATTCGGTCGGCTGGTATGACGAGGATCTGACCGGCGTCTGACGAACGGCTCCTACCGTGATCTCGGCGCGAGGGTGCGAGATGCCCTCCGCCCAGCAATCACCCCCCCGTAAGGAGGAGCGTCTCATGAGGCACACTACCTTCGCGGCCATCGCGGCCGCCCTGGCTCTGGCCGCGGGCCGCGCAGAGGCCCAGACCGCGGACCGTTTCGTCGATCAGGACACCGACGCTGTCACCACCGCGATCGAGCTCGAGCAGCAGGTCAACTCGGCGATTGCGGAAGCCCGGTGGTCCGACGCGGCGTCCATGCTCCGCGCGGCATCCGACCTCCGCCCACCGAGCGATCCCATCGCGCTCTCGAATCTCAGCGCGGCGGGCGCGATGTACGGCACGATCGGGGAGTTCGATGAGGCCAGACGTGTCTTCGTCGAGCTCGCGGACCGAGCCGACCAAGAGGGCGAGTTCGCGACGGCCGCCCATGCGCTTCTCGACGCGGCCCATGCTGCGGCCGCGCTCGATGACTCTCCATCGTCCGTCGAGTACTACGAGCGCGCTCGGCGGATCGCGACGTCGTCGCATCTCTCGAGTGAGGAGGTCCGGGCGCTCAACGATCGCCTCTCGCGGTCCTCGTCACTCGTCGCTCGGAGGGGCCGCTAGCCCGCGCCACCCAGGCGAGGTACCGGCGGCGCCGCGGCTCGAGGTCCGCGGCGTCGCCTCGGCGGAGATCGGACCCACGAACCCCGCCGAACCAGATCGAGGTTCTCGTCCCATCATCAACTAGGGGAGTATTCCGATGCGCAGAGCCACAGCCGTACTCGCGATCCTGATGGCGGCCACCCCCGCCCTCGTGGCGGGTCAGACACTGAAGGGCGTGTGGAGGGGAACCGCACAGGTTGCGATCAGCGAAACCGGCGAGACCGAGGTCGTCGAGTTTACACAACCGCGCATTCTCATCTACACAGACGCCTACTTCGCGTGGGCGTTCGAGCCGGAAGATCCGAGGCCGCTGGGAGCCTCGGACGCCGAGGTCGCCGCGGCAGCGCGGGCCTACAATAGCGCCGCTGGCACGTACATCCGCGACGGGGTGGACATCATCTACAACCGACGGGTGGCCACGAACCCGAACGGACGCCAGGCCGCGGCACAGCCACTCGTCCGGCAGATCAGAGTGTTGACCGCAACCACGCTCGTCACTCAGCTCACGAATGCTGATGGCGTGACCACGCTTCTGGTGTACGAGCGCGCAGAGTAGTCGCCGCTCGTTGTGACCCCACCCATAGCGAGGCCGGGGATGCGGTCGGGGGCCCGGGTGATACCGGGTCCCCGGCTGTCTCCCGCCCAGCCCCCCCGCCCTAGCGACCACTCACCGCATCGTCCGCCTCGGCAAGACACGCCCGCCCGGGATCAGGCTGCACCCCCTTGCCGAATCCATGTGTAACGTGAGCGTCTCACGGCCGCCCGATCGCCA
>JASFUR010000114.1:0-8799 GCA_050050215.1 Gemmatimonadota bacterium | reverse complement strand
CAGCGGCTCGACGAGCTCGGATTCCTCGAATCCGTTCGTGGCCAGGATGGCTACGGAATGGCCATTCAGGTTGCGGTCAAAGTTCGGCATATGGTCCTCCTGTTCATGTGTGTTTCTCGGTCGGTTGGTTTGGCGAGGGTGCGAGCCGCGCGACGCTGTGGCTGCCGCGTCGCCGTATCTCGAGCACCCTCGCCTTAGTGGACCGTCTCGACGAGCTCGGCGCCGGACTGGTCCAGGACCTGTCGGGCTTCGTCGGCTTTCGATCGGGTCTCCACGACGACCAGGGCCTTGAATCGCTCGAGATCGGAGCTCGAGACTCGGTAGGCACCTTGCCAGTGGCCCATGCCGAGGAGGCCCCCGAGCGGGACTCCCGCCGCCGCGAGGAGCGCGGCCACCCGGAGCCCGCCGAGGAAAGACCCGACTCCCAGGGGCGTCGTCGCGCCCGCGTCGGAGATCTCGATCGAGAGGAGCGCCGCGATGGCGAGCCCGACGATGGCGCCACCGCCCGCGCCGATGAGCGCCCCCCTGAGTGCCCCGGATCCCGAGTCGACTGGGAGCTCGCGTCTACGATTGCCGTGCGAGTCCACGAGGTAGACCCGGATCGTGTTGGTAGGGACGCCGCGGGCCATGAGGCCGTTGACCGCCTCTCGCAGCGAGTCGCGACGCTCGAAGACGCCCTGGATCACCATCGGCTCGCTCGAAGGGCTCAATGGGTCGGCCGCTGTGGACCCGACACGTGGAAGAGCAAGTGACAGAACAACGTCGGGTTCGATACTGCCGTCATCAGATTGGAGTATACACGAGCGGCGTCGGCTCGTTCCGAGTAATAGCGTATAGGATGCGTACCGTGCTGTTTGCGGTACACGTGGGCCGTGGCCGCGCTGGGCGCGGGGGTGCACGGGCCAACTTGACGGGTTTTGGGGCGGCCCCCACGTTGGCCGCCCCGCACCGCGGTTGCGGTGCCGAGAGTCGGATCCGGAAGAGGAGCATCCATGAAGAAGCCACTGCCCTTGCTGCTGGCCGCGCTGGCCGTTGCCGTTCCCGCATCGGTCCACGCCCAGCGGGCGTGGTCCCTGAACGAGGCCACCTACATCACGTCCGAGCAGATCGACGAGGTCAATGCGCTGCCGGGTGTGGACCGCCAGATCGTGAGCCGGAACATCGGCGAGCTCAACCTGTCGGTCGGAATCATCAAGCGCGGTGCCACGAGCGGCTCGATGCCGACCGGCAACGAGGAGTTCGGTGAGCGTCCCTGCGGTGTCTCCGCCGGCACGCCGAGCGGCGCGCGCGGCATCGAGCACTACCACCAGACCGAGACGTACGTCATCTGGTCCGGGGCGGGCACGCTGGTGACCGGCGGCCAGATCCTGTACGGCGGCGAGACGGCCGACGACGCCAACGTCACGACCGTCCTGAACGGGAAGTCGTGCAGCGGCTTCATCGTCGGCGACGTCAAGAAGATCGACGTGAAGGAAGGCGACGTGGTGATCATTCCCGCCGGTGTGCCGCACGGCTGGGCGAACATCCCGGATCACGTGGAATACCTGAGCGTCCGGCCGGACCCCGATCGCGTGCTGGCGGACGACTACCAGAACCCGGCGGTCACGCTCCGCTAGGCCGTTCCGTAGCGCGCACGGACCTCACGCGGTGCCTCACCGGATCCGCAGGCTGACGCACGCCGCGGCCGCCACCCTGGCGGTCGCGGTGTACGCCCTTCCGGCCATGCTCGGCCTCGTGGCCGACGTGGGGCACAGCGCGTACCACCTCACGCTCAAGATCCAGGAGCACAGGCGGCTCGCCCAGGCGCTCGGCCTCGTGCATGAGTCCGGACGAAGCTCCACGACTTTCCTGCACGAGCACGGCCCGGCGTCCCCGGGCCACCTCTTGCACTTCCACGGCGGGGTCGCCCACTCTCACGACGCGGCGACCGACGCCCTCCTTCTTGCGGCCGAGGAAGCCAACGAGGGCTCCGATCGGCCGCAGGCTCCCACGGTGAAGATCTCCGGTCACGTTCCGTCGGCGGTGTTCACCAAATGGCTCGTTCCGGGCCCTGTCATGAGAGGTCCTGCCGTCGTCGCCTTCGCGGCGGATGCGCCGATCTCGCCCCCGACGTCCCCGCCTCCCCGAGCCTGACTCCTCCTCAGAGCTCGAGCACTCCGACGTCCCCGCGGCAGTCCGCGGCGGGGCGCGTGAGTGCGTCCATCATCATCCATCGAAGATGGAGGGGGTATGCGCTGGTATTCGCTGGCGGCCGTTCGGGTCGTGGCGGTTGTCCTCCTGGGCCTGGCGGGAGCGCCGGGACACGCTTGGGGGCAGGAAGGGCACGAGTCGGACTCGCTCCCGCGCTACACGCTGGAGCCGATCACGGTCATCAGCCGTTCGGACGACCTCACGGGGGTCGCCACATCGGCGTCGGAGGGCTTCGTGGGCCATCGGGACATCGTGGCTCGACCGTTGAGTCGCGAGGGAGAGGTCCTCGAGACCGTCCCCGGGATGATCCTCACGCAGCACAGCGGAGGCGGGAAGGCCAACCAGATGTTCATCCGCGGCCTCAATCTCGACCACGGGACGGACTTCTCGACCCGGATCGAGGGGATGCCGATCAACATCCCGACACACGCGCACGGGCACGGCTATACGGATCTGAACTTCCTGATTCCGGAGCTCGTGGAGCACATCGAGTATTCGCTCGGCAACTACTACGCGGAGATCGGAGACTTCAGCGCGGCCGGTGGGGCCACGATCCGCCTGCGGCGCAGCCTCGATCGGCCGCTCTTCGAGGTGGGCCTGGGTGAGAACGGGCATCAGCGTGCGCTGGCCGCCGCATCGATGGACATGGGCTCGGGCGGCACGCTGCTCGTCGGCGGAGAGGCGCGGCGCTACGACGGCCCATGGGATCTGGCGGAGAAGCTACGGAAGTGGAGTGGCCTGGCGCGCTATTCGCACGAGGCCGGCGACAACGTCTTCTCGCTCCTGGCGATGGCGTACGACAACTCTTGGGACGCGACCGACCAGATTCCGAGCCGGGCGGTCGAGTCGGGTGCCATCGGACGGTACGGCAACATCGACCCGACGCTGGGTGGCTCGAGCTACCGCTACAGCCTGTCGGGCTCGTGGACGCACACGGGGGAGGAGTCGAGCCAGCGCATCGAGGCGTACGCCGTCCACTACGACCTCGATCTGTTCTCCAACTTCACGTATCTACTCGAGGATCCCGCCGACGGAGACCAGTTCCGTCAACAGGACAAGGGCAGGTGGACGTACGGGGCCAACGTGGCCCACCTGCAGACGCTGGGCGGCGGACGCCCACACGAGCTCAGGGTCGGTGCCCAGACGAGGATGGATCTGGCCGACGTGACGCTGTCGCGCACGATGGACCGGCAGACGGTGGGCGTGGTGCGCAGCGACGACATCACCGAGTGGAGCGCCGGTGTGTACGCCCAGCTCGAGTCCCCATGGACCGACTGGTTCCGGACGACGGTCGGGCTGAGGGGAGACCTGTACCGCTTCGACGTGACGAGTGACCGGCTCGAGAACACCGGGACGGCCGGCGACGAGGTCGTGAGCCCCAAGCTCTCCCTCGCGTTCGGGCCCTGGTCGGGCGCGGAGCTCTACCTGAGCGGGGGACTCGGCTTCCACAGCAACGACGCGCGTGGGACCGTCACGACGGTCGATCCCGCGACGGGTGATCCCGCCGACCCGGTAGATCCGCTCGTGCGCTCGCGGGGAGCCGAAGTGGGCGTGCGCAGCAGCCCGGTGTCGGGCCTGCGGTCCACGGTGTCCCTGTGGACGCTCGAGCTCGACAGCGAGCTCCTCTTCGTGGGGGATGCGGGAACCACGGAGCCCAGCGATCCGAGCCGCCGGTTCGGGGTGACGCTCGCGGACTTCTATCGGATAACCGACGAGTGGAGCGCGGACGTGGACCTCTCGTTCACCCGGGCGCGCTTCCTGGACGTGCCGGAGGGCGAAGACCGGATCCCGGGCGCGCTCGAGAACGTCATCGCGGCCGGGCTCACCTATGCGTCCGTGGGAGACGGGCCTCTCGGTGCCGTGCGGCTCCGGCACCTCGGCGCGTACCCCATGGTCGAGGACGGGTCGGAGCGCGCGACGGCGAGCTCCCTGGTCAACGTGGAGCTGGGCTACCGCTTCATGGGTGCACGGCTCGCGGTGTCCGTCCTGAACGTGCTCGACGAGGAAAGCTCGGACATCCAGTACTACTACGCGTCGCGGCTGAGCGGGGAGCCGGCCGGGGGCGTCGCGGATCTGCACTTCCATCCGGCCGAGCCGAGGCAGGTGAGGGTCAGCCTGAGCTGGGGGATGTGAGGGCGTAGCACACGGTCCCGGCGGGGTCGCGCGAACGGCGGCCCCGCCGCGAGCTTTCGCTCCCGAGCCACTCGAACGAGAAGAGGAAGCCACTGTTGGAGCGACACGAGCTCATGGCGGGATCCGTGACGAGCGCGGCCGCGGCATGTGGCTTCGAGCCGGACGCCGTCGCGCGACTCGACCGGGCGCACCAGCTCGCGATGGCGCCTCGGCTCGAGGCCCTCGCCGACGACCATCACCCCGCATACCTGCATCCGGGGCGTACGGCCCTGGTGCTCCTGCGGGACGTGGGGCCGGTCGCGCTCGCCGCCCTCTGTGCAGCCACCGTGCACGAGAGCGAGGACGCCGAGCTGCGTGTCGGCAGTGAATCCATTCGCGACGCGCTCGGCGACGCGGTCGCGGAGATCGTCACGTCGCTACCGCTGCCCGGGGACGAGCGACTCGTCGAGCGACTCGTGACGTTGCCGGAAGGGCCCTTGCTGGCCGCGCTGGCCGAGCGGCTCGATCAGCTGCGCCACGCACACTTGAGGGAGGACCTCGCCTTGTGGCGCGCGCTCTACGAGGAGGCGGGTGCCGCCTGGGTCCCGGTGAGCGAACGGACGCACCCGCGGCTCGCCGATCGCTTCAGACACTGGTACCGGTCGTTCGGACGCCGGCTCGGGCGGTCCGGAGGCTGACGCCGGGCTCGGCCTACTTCGTGCGGTTCCACCACTTGCCGAGCTGGTGCCCGGCCGCGAAGACGACGAGGTCCAGCGCCGCGTTGGGGATGACCTCGGGACCGCTCGTGTCGAAGACCTCCTGGCCGACCTCGGACTCCTCCAGGTAGTGCTCGGCCACCTCGTAGGCGGTGGCGGCGGGGAGCCACCAGCGGAGCGGCGCGTTGACGAGCCCGAGGGCGAGACCCGTGGCGAAGTGGACGAAGGTCCACGGGTCCACGACCGCGCGATTCTGCTCGGCCTTTTTGGTGGCGACGATCTTCATGGCACCGAAGATGCCGCAACGGCCTCTAGCCCTGAAGGGGTCCCACGTCGAGGGTCAGATTCTCGATCGCTCTGGCGAAGCCTTCGTCGTCGCACGATGCGGTCACCGACGTGGCGGCGTTCCTGACCGCCTCCGATGCGTTTCCCATGGCGACGCTGAGGCCCGACTTGTCGAACATGAGCACGTCGTTGGGCCCGTCACCGATCGTGACGATCTCGGCGAGAGGCACGCCGAGGGTGTGCGACAGGTGCTCTACCACCGTGCCCTTGTTCGCATCCCGATGCGTTACATCGAGGTAGTACGGTTGTGAGCGGCTCGCCGCCGCACGATCCCCGAGCGCGGACCGGACCTCTGCTTCGCAACGCTGCACCGCGCCGTGATCGTCGCCGACCCCCACGACCTTGACGGCCCGCCCGAGCGAATCCTCCAGATCGGGCGTGACGGTCGGTTCGAACTGTACGGTGCGCGTCTCGCGGGCCACGTGTGGTGCTTCGGGGTCGGTGACGAGCCAGTCGTCCCGCGTGTAGATCCACGCATCCAGGCCGTGGTGCCGCATGTGGGACACCGCTTCCGATGCGAGGGACTGCGGCAGCGTCTTCTGCTCGAGGACCGTGAGATCGGGGGTGGTGAACACGCCTCCGTTGAAGCCCGCGACCGGGGTGTCGAGCTCGAGCGGATCGAACAGCATCCGCATCCCCCGCGGCGGGCGCCCGCTGGTGATGGCGAAGAGGATTCCATGCGCTCGCAGGGAACGAACTGCGGCGCGCGCCCGATCCGTCAGCACCTTGTCCCCGGTGAGCAGGGTGCCGTCGACGTCGCTGAGGACGAGCGAGACTTTCCTTCGCGAGTCGATGGGGGTCGTCCGGAGCGAGGACGATTCGGGCATCGCTGAGTGGCGTTACCGGTTCTTGAACTCCGGCCGCCGCTTCTCCAGGAAGGCGGACGCGGCCTCGAGGTGGTCCTCGGTCTGCATCGCGGCCACGTGTCGCTCGGCTTCGCGGTCGAGCAGCTCCGAGAAGCTCAGGCGCATCGCGTCGTTGAGGTTGGCCTTGATGCTACGCACGGCGATCGGCGCGGCGTGGACGATCTGGTCGGCGACGTCGCGGACGTGGACCATGAGCTGCTCGACGTCGGGAAGCGTCTTCGACACGAGCCCGATGCGCTCGGCCTCGGCGGCGTCGAATCGCGGGCTGAGCAGGTAGAGCTCACGGGCAGTGGCTGGCCCGACGATACGCGAGAGGGTCCAGGTGCCGCCGAAGTCGCCGCTCAGCCCCGCGTCCCGGAAGGCGACGTTGAACTTGGCGCCGGCGGCGGCGTAGCGGAGGTCGCATGCGCACGCCCACGACAGACCGGCGCCCGCGCACGCCCCGTTGATGGCCGCGATGGTCACCTTCGGCATCTCGCGCAGCAGCTGGGAGCTCCGCATCCGGCGGCGCAGGTCCTCCACCACGGCCTGCGGCGTCACGTCGTCGTCGCCGTGGCGGTCCTTCATCGCCCCGAGGTCGCCGCCCGCGCAGAAGGCCCTCCCCGCGCCGGTCACGACCACCGCCCAGACGTCCTCGTCGTCCGCCGCGCGTTGGAGTGCGTCGAGCATGCGGTCGTTCAGATCCCCGCCCATGGTGTTCATGCGCTCGGGACGGTTCAGCGTAATGGTCGCGACCCTGCCGTTCTGGTCATAGAGTACGGTGCTCGACATGCTCTCCTCTCGGTGCAGAATGAGGGGAGATGATAGGTGACGATCCGGATGACCGCATGACTGACGACGAGATTCCTTCCAGCGATGCCGAGAGCCCCGACGGGGCCGGAGGCACGCCCACCAAGCCGCTCCTTCGCTACGCCGGCGAGCGGGTCACGATCACCTACGACCCGCTCCGCTGTATCCACGCCGGCAAGTGCGTCGAGGCGCTCGGAGAGGTGTTCGACCCGAACCGCCGGCCCTGGGTCGACTCGGATGCGGCGCCTCCGGCCCGGATCTGCGAGGCCGTGATGCGGTGCCCGAGCGGGGCGCTCCACTACGAGCGCCTCGACGGGCGGCCGGCCGAGCCGATGCCCGCCCGCAACATGGTGACCGTTGCGCCCGACGGTCCCCTCTATGCCCGTGGAGAGCTGGAGATCGAGACGGCCGACGGCGTCGTGCTCGAGAGCCGTGCCGCGCTCTGCCGGTGCGGCGAGTCGGAGAACAAGCCGTTCTGCGACGGCAGCCACAAGCGCATCGACTTCAAGCACGACGGCGGGTTCGAGCTGGGCGAGCCGATCGCGCCGCCTGCGAGCGAGACGGATGGACCCCTGCTGGTGCGGCCGAGCAAGCGCGGTCCGCTCCTGCTCTCGGGAGTCCTCGAGCTACGCAGCGCCGACCTGAAGACATACGCGCGTATGCAGCATCCGGCCCTGTGCCGCTGCGGCCACTCGGGCCTCAAGCCGTTCTGCGACGGGACGCACCACGACATCGGGTTCGACCGCTAGCCACCGTCCCGGCCGCCGTCCGGGGCGGGGGTCAGGGCACCTCGACGTCGGCGGTCCGAGCGACGGCCAGCGCGATCTCCTGGAAGGCGGGCCCGCTCCCCCCTCCGCTCACGTAAAGGGTGCGCGTCGGCGCCACTGGGATCAGCGCGAGCGTCTCGTAGAGGTCGTAGCGCTGCCCGTTCCGGAAGCGCCCTCCCTCGGTGCGCCATGCCTGGAAGATGACCTGGCGGCCGTTCACGTCGGCCACGCACTCCGACATCTCTTGCATCGGCGGAGAGGGCGCCCGGCGCAGCGTCATGTAGTGCTCCCGGCTGGGGCTGAAACCGATCGCGACTCGGCCGGACGGCTCGGAGTCCGCCTGGAACTGCCGGTAGGGAAGGCTCTCGTAGACGCGCTCCTCGAAGCCGTCGGGAATCCGGTACGTGACCGTGGTCACGCCGATGGAATCGCGCTCGGTCCGCCAGCCCCGGGTGTCGAGGGTCGGCACGCTGCACGCGGGCAGGGAGACGCGAGGGGACGGGGCGCGGACGCCCACGCGGCTGCACGCCCCGAGGCTCAGCGACGCGGCGCCGAGCGCGAGGAGCCGGGCGACACGAAGCGTCCCCGGGCGAGGAGAAGATGTCGAGTTCCGGGAGTATAGACGCACGTCACGCCCCCTCGTTGATCGGGTCCTCGGCAAACGTGCCGACGACGGCTCCGGGGAGTCAAGCGATCGGACCGGGGTGACGCGGGGGTGCCGGCGGCCAGGGGGCCGTGTGCGGGCGACCTGGCACGAGCGACTGTCGTGCCTCACTTTCTCCGCCCGATTTCTCCCCACGTCGTTGGGTCTCGAAACCGTGAATCAGAGGCGCGCAATGAACACCTCGCACGTACGCAATCGCAGCTCCTTCACTCTCGTCGCGCTCGTGGCGGCGCTCGGGCTCGCGCCCGCCGCGGTCCAGGCACAGCGCGGAGCCAGCGGCCCGCCGGAGCACGCTCTGGTCGAGCCGGTCAACGCCAGGCCGAATCCGTACGAGACGTTCCGGGACTGGG
>JASFUR010000113.1:0-8940 GCA_050050215.1 Gemmatimonadota bacterium | reverse complement strand
CGTGGGCTCGTCGTCCGAAGCCCGCGAGGAAGTGCGCAAGCGCCTGACACTGATCGGCCGCAACCTGCTCCGGGCCCAGGCCCAGCAGGCCCTGGCCCAGGAGGCCGAGATCGCTGACACCGAGGACGTCACGCCCCGGTCCGTCGCCGTTCTCCCCATGGCCTTCAACTCCGACAGGGAGGACCTGGAGCCGCTCATCTACGCCCTGTCGGACATGATGACGACCGACTTTGCGGTGTCGAACGCCCTCGTGGTGCTCGAGCGCTCCCAGATCCAGGCGCTGCTCGACGAGATGGCCCTGACGTCGTCCGGGTACGCAGAGCAGACCACCGGCGCTCGAGCCGGGCGGATGCTACGCGCCGAGCACGTCTTCCAGGGCGTCCTCACGACCCTCGGGGACGACGAGCTCCAGACCGACGCCGACATCCTCAACGTCCCGAACACCACGACGGCCGGCGAGCTCACCGAAGCGGCACAGCTCGAGAACCTCTTCGACATGGAGAAGCAGGTCGTCATCCGGACCATCCGCGAGGTGCTCGGCGTCGAGCTCACCCCGGCCGAGGAGCAGGCCATTCTGGAGAACCGGATGGACAACGTCCTCGCGTTTCTCGCCTACGGGCGCGGGCTACGCGAGATCGACCGCGGCAACTACGAGGGCGCGCGCGCCGAGTTCGAGCAGTCGATCCAGCTCGAGCCGGGCGGCTTCGGGTCGCGAACGCAGGCCATCGACGAGGTCGACAACCTCATCGAGGCCTCGTCCATGGGCACCGGTGATCTGTCGGACCTCGCGAGCACGACCGGCGAGTTCGGCGTCGGGGCCTTCGCCCCACCGCCTGCCGCGGTCACGCAGGGGCTCTCGACCGCCGTGACCGGGTCGGGCGGCCTGGCGGGCACACTCGAGCACGTCACGCAGGGCGTGGCACCTCGACCGACCACGGGCACGCTCGACCGCGGGACCACGGACTCGGGCACGGAGCAGACCGATACGACGCGTGACCCCGTGCAGGAGGCGACCGGGACGGAATCGCTGACCGGCACCGTCGACGCGCAGATCACGATCGTCATTCCACGCCCGGGAGCCGAGTGATGCGCGTCTTCGGGAAGGTTCTGCGCCTCGCGGCCGTCTCGGGCACGGCGCTGCTCCTCGCCCTGCAACCAGCCAGCGCCCAGTACACGCTGGGCACCGGCGTGGAGTTCCAGAGCTTCGACTTCGACGAGGGACTCGGCGCCGACCGGGCCCAGCTCCTCATGATCCCGGTGGCGGTCCGGATCCCGGTACGGGCACTCAACGGGCTGGCGTTCGACATCTACTCCGCCTGGGCGGATGGCCGCGTCCAGGTCGAGGACGAGGAGCTCAAGCTCACCGGTCCCATCGACACCGGAGTGCGGGCCGGCATCCAGGCGACGCCCTGGGCGCTGGTCACGGTCGGCGTGAACATCCCGACCGGGGCCGCTCAGCACGACAGCGAAGAGGCGATCGTAGCCTCGGTGATGTCGTCCGACCTGTTCGGCTTCCGGGAAGCGACCTGGGGGCGCGGCTTCGCGGCCACGTCCTCGCTGGCCGTCGCGAGCACGGTGAGCGGATGGGGACTCGGCCTCGCGGCCTCGTACTCCCTGCGCGGGAAGTTCAATCCGAACGAAGACAATCCCGCCACGACCGCAGACGAGGCGGCGCTCGAGTACCAGCCCGGACACGAGCGGCGCATCCGGCTGGGCATCGACCGCAACTTTGGCAACAGCACGCTGACGCTGGGCGGGACCTTCATCAACTACTCGGAGGACCAGGCCGACGGCCGGAACCTGTTCCAGGCCGGCGACCGACTCCGGGTCGACGGGAGCTTCGCCTTCCGTGCGAGCGGGGGCGTGTGGACGCTCTACGCCGCAGACCTGATCCGTCAGAACGGGGACCTGTCGCTCGTCGTGCTCGACGCGCTGGGTGACAGCACGGACGTGACCATGCAGGAGACCCCGAAGCAGAACCTCCTCATCGGTGGCGTGACTGGACACGTTGCGCTCGGAGGCGGCTTCGTCTTCCGACCCCACATCGACGGGCGACTCCTGACCCGTGAGGACGCGACCGGCTCCACGGCCGGGTCGGGATGGATCGTCGGCATGGGCGGTGACATCCCCGTGCGCATCTTCGGAAACGATTTCTTCCCCAAGGCCCGGGTCCTCCTTGGAAAGGCGAAAGGTCCGGACGACGCGTCGGTCAGCCTCTTCGGCCTCGAGTTCAGCGGGACGATGCGGTTCAACTTCTGACACTACACAGCCCCCCGTCAGGCGCCTTACTGTAAGGGGCGCCCGGGTCTCTCCGCCCGGGCGCCTTCTTCTTTCCCCAGCAATACGAGTCATGAGCGTCGAGATACGCCGTATCGCCGTGAACACGGGTGGGGGGGACGCCCCCGGACTGAACGCAGTGATCCGATCGGTGGTGTACGCCGCCGATCGCCTCGGTTGGGAGGTGTTCGGAATCGAGGACGGCTACGACGGGCTCTTCCGGGAGGACGGCGTCGTCCGCCTGGACAAGAAGGCGGTGCGGGGAATCACCCATCTGGGCGGCACTATCCTGGGGACCACGAACCGCGGCAACCCGCTCAAGTGGCCGCTGACCGGCGAAGACGGTGAGGTCACGTACGTCGACAGATCCCAGGAGGTCGCCGACAGGATGCGCCAGCTGGACATCGATGCGCTGATCGCGATCGGAGGAGACGGCTCGCTCGCCATCGCACACGAGCTCGCGAAGAAGGGACTCGACGTCGTCGGGGTGCCCAAGACGATCGACAACGACCTCGCCGCGACCACGCTGACGTTCGGCTTCATCACCGCGGTCGAGACCGCCACCGACGCGATAGACAAGCTCCACTCCACGGCCGAGGCGCACGAGCGCGTGATGGTGGTCGAGCTCATGGGCAGGCACGCCGGCTGGATCGCGATCTATGCCGGGCTCGCAGGCAGCGCGGATGTCATCCTGATCCCGGAAATCCCCTATGAGATCGAGTACGTCTGCGACAAGATCCGCGGCCGCTACATGGAGGGCCGGGAGTTCGCGATCGTGGTCGTCGCCGAGGGAGCCTACCCGCGGGGTGGGGAGCCGCTCTTCCAGCAGAAGGGAAAAGGGCAGAAACGCCTGGGCGGCATCGCGCACATGCTGGCCGAGCAGATCGAGGAGCGCACCGGCAAGGAGACTCGGGACCTGGTGCTCGGCCACCTGCAGCGCGGAGGCCCGCCGAACGCCTACGACCGGCTGCTGGCCCTTCGCTTCGGCGCGGCTGCCGTGCGGCTCGTCGCCGAGGGCTCGTTCGGGTGCATGGTCGCGCTCGATCCGCCGAACGTCCGGGCCGTCCCGCTCGACGAGGCCATCTCCAGAACCAAGACCGTCCCCCTCGAGAGCGACGTCGTCGCCACCGCCCGGGCGCTGGGGATCTGCCTGGGCGACTGAAGGGCGCGGTCACCACCTCCGCCGGTTGCGCCGGCGCGCAGTGTCCCGGAGCTTGGCGCTACCTTCGACCCCACCAGCCATGTCCCACCCACCCAAGCCCAAGAGGGCCCGTCCCACCTTCCGCACGACGCTGACGCGCGTGCTCGTCGTCCAGGCCGTGGCGCTGACGCTTCTGGGTCTCCTCCAGCTCGTCTACAACCGCTAGAGCGTCGGGACCGTGCACTGGATCAACTGGGTCATCGTCGCCGCGTACCTGGTCTACGTCGTGGTCGACGGGCTCAGGAAGTCGAAGGACACCGATTCGATCTCGGGATACTTCGTCGCAAACAAGAGCCTGTCGTGGTGGGTCGTCGGACTCAGCGTGATGGCCACCCAGCTCTCGGCCGTCACGATGATCGGGACGACCGGGCAGGGGGCCACCGACGGCCTTCGCTTCGTCCAGACGTACCTGGGGTTGCCCATCGCCATGGTGATCCTGGGCGTGACGCTCGTGCCGATGCTGCACGGATCGGGAGTCTACACGGCGTACGAGTATCTGGAGCGGCGCTTCGACGCGAAGACCCGGTCCCTGACGGCGCTACTGTTCCTGCTGTCGCGGGGCATGTCGTGCGGGACGATCCTGGCGGCCCCCGCCGTGGTCTTCAGCGCGATCTTCGGGATCCCGCTGGTGTGGAGCGTGACGCTCATCGGGATTCCGACCGTCATCTACACGATGTTCGGGGGAGTCCAGGCCGTGGCATGGGCCGACGTGAAGCAGATGGTGCTCATCGTCATCGCCCTCTTCGCGGTGATGGCCGTGCTCCTCACCAGGATGCCGGTGAGCCCGGACGACGCGCTGCGCATCGCCGGCTCGACGGGCCGCCTGCAGGCGTTCGACTTCTCGTTCGACATCAACGAAACCTACACGTTCTGGTCCGGCCTGATCGGCGGCACCTTCCTCATGCTCTCGTACTTCGGCACCGACCAGAGCCAGGTCCAGCGCTTCCTCACGGCGCGCTCCGTCGACGAGGCGAACACCTCGCTCCTCATGAGCGCGTACTGGAAGATCCCGCTTCAGGCCCTCGTGCTCCTCGTCGGGGTCGGCGTCTTCGTCTACTACCAGTTCGTGCGGCCGCCGCTGCTCTACAACCCGGCCCACGAAGCAGCCGTGTCCACGGAGCGTGGGGCCGACTACGCCGCGCTCGAGGACCGGTACACCGAGGCGTTCACGTTGCGGGAGGACGCCGCGCTCGCCGTGGCCGACGCGGCGGACGAGCCTTCGGCCGAGGCCGCCATGGAAACTTTCCTGGCCCGTGAAGCCGACATGCAGGCGATCCGTGGGGAGGCCCTGACCCTGGCGGGCGAGGTGACCCAGGAGCCGTCGGAGGACGTCAACTACATCATTCCGCGATTCGTGCTGACGGAGCTTCCGATCGGACTCGCCGGGCTCTTCATCGCCGGTGTCATCGCCGCGGCGATGTCGAGCATCGCGGCCGAGCTGAACGCGCTCGCCACTGCGAGCGTCATCGACTTCTACAGACGCTGGATCCGTCCCGAAGCCGACGATGCGCACTATCTGCGTGTGTCGAAGGGAGCCACGGGCTTCTGGGGCATCTTCGCGTGCGTGGTGGCAATCTATGCGGCGACCCTGGGTTCGCTCATCGAGGTCGTGAACCGGTTCGGATCATTCTTCTACGGATCGATCCTGGGCGTCTTCCTGCTCGCCATGGTGCCCCGCGCCAAGGGCCGGGCGGCCTTCGTCGGCCTGCTCGCCGGCATGGCGGTCGTCGGCTTCGTGAACTTCGGAACCGACGTCGCCTACCTCTGGCAGAACATCATCGGCGCAGTCGTGGTCCTCGCCGTGGGCCTGTTGATCGGTGGAGCCGGCGGTGGTGGAGACGAGGACGAAGCCCCGGAAGCCACGGTCACCGGCTGACGTCGGCGACCGCCATCGGCCACACGCGGGCCGCTATCTCGAGCTCGCGTACTCGGCCCAGCGCTCCGGATCGATGGAGATCAGATTCGCAAAGAGCCGGTATGCCCCCGGAACCCGGTCCGCCCACTGCCGGAAGAACGACAGGCCCGTGTACACGAAGACCCCGTCTCCGACCGACGCGACGAGGAGCGAGCCGAGCCGTGGGGGCTCGCCCGCGTCGTTGAGCTCGAGCAGGGGTACCCAGGCGTCGTCCCACTCCGAGCCGAAGTAGAGCCCCCGCTCCTGAACCCAGCCCTGGAAGTCGGACGCTCCGATGCGGTTCGGCGTGGTGAATATGGGCCCCTGCGGATCGATCAGCGTGACCGGCGCCGTCTCGTCGGTCACGCGTGGCGAGCCGCGCCCGACCTCGAGCGGATAGGGAGGAAGGCTCCCGAGCGGCGCGCGGTTGTACTGCGCCACGACGACGCCCCCTCCCCGCACGTAGTCGAGCAGCTGCTCGGCGGCCGCACGCAGATCCCCCCGCACCTCGTAGGCGCGGATGCCCAGGACGATCGTGTCGAAGTCGTCGAACGCGCCCTCGCGGACGTCGTCCGCCCCGAGGAGCGTGACGTCGACGCCGAGCTGTCGAATCGCCTCCGGGCCGTCGTCCCCCGATCCCATGATGTATCCGACGCGCAGCCCGTCGGGCACCGTGACCGGCACGACCGTCGTGTGCGCTTCGGCGTCGGTGAAGAGCGCAGCCCGCTCGATGTGCTCGTAGTCGATGAGGTCGTAGCCCTCGTCGTACGCCACACCTTCGTCTGTACGTGCCTCCACCCGGAAGACGTGCTCGCCTGCGCGCGGCGTCCCGTTCGGCGTCACCTGGAAGGTGACGGTCCGCTCCGCACCCGCCTCGGGCAGATCGAAAGGCCGCGAGGTCGGGGTCACGGCCCATCCGCTGGGAGGGCTCATCGCGACGGTTCCCCGGCTGCCTCCGTCTGCTTCGGAGTGCACCACGACCGACACCGTCTGCGCCTCCGACCGGCTCGCCGGCCACACCAGGCCCCGCGGCGTCACCTCGACCGAGACGGCCGGCACGATCAGCACCCGGTGCTCGTACTGTCCGCGGGCCGGATTCACGCCGACGTAGCGCCACGCCTCGGACGGGTGCAACGCCGGAGCCACGGCTCCACCGTCCGCGCCCGGAACGAAGGAGGCTGAGCCCACCAGTGGCTCGGGGTCGCGGGGCAGGCCCCACAGCTCGGGCTCGTCGGGCCACCTGTACTCGGCGCCATCACGCGGCTGCCGGAGGAAATAGAGACGGGACAGGTCCGCGTCGTCGGGAAGCCGGACGTCGAAGGTCCACGACGCGAGGGTCCCCGGCGCGACCGAGCCGGCCGCCGACACCCCGTCGGTGCGCGCGTCGCCGACGCGCCACTCCGTGGGGACGGCCAGCTCCACGTCGGCGCCGGTCAGCGTGTAGCGGCTCGAGTTCCACAGCTGGGCCGTCACCTCGACCGTCTGGCCCGGAACGACCAGGTCGTCGTCGGCCCGGACGTCGAGCGTGATCCCCGCCGCGGCCATGAACGCGCTGGTGGCGGTCTCCAGCTTGCTGTTCAGAGCCAGAGCGAGCTCCGTTCCGGCATCGTCTCCTGCGGCGGACCGTGCCTGCTCCAGGTGTGAGAGCGCCTCGCCGAGATCGTCCGCGATGTCGGCCGGGTCCAGCCCGACCCTCTCCTTGGCACGTTGAACCGAAGCCCGGTAGGCCGTCAGATGTCCCCGCACGGTCCCCGCACGATTCGCGGGAAGCGACGCCACGAGACCGACCAGCGTGGTGTCGACGCCGGCGAAGAAGCCGCCGTCTCCACCGTCCACCCGGCTCTCCTCCAGGATCACACCCGTCGAGCGCGGGCCCGGGGGCTGCGCCGTGCCCATGTCCTGTGAGCGGTGCTGGCTGCGACTCGCCATCGACAGCTGGTAGGCCGAACGGCCGAGCAGCGGATCCAGGTCGCCCGTGGGCACGACCAGCGCACCTGCCGGAGGGCCGCCTCCGCGCCCACCGAAGCCGCCCCGGGCCGTCTGGTACAGCTTTGCCGGCTGCCAGGCTTCCACTCCCTCGGTAAGCTGCTCCGGGTAGCGGGTGGGATCACCGGCGGCGGCGAATGCCTCCCGCGCGACGATGCCCGCGGCCTGGTGCTGGCCGTGCCCATCCCTGGGCGTTCCGGTAAAGACCGTCACGATGATCTGCGGCCGAAAGCGGCGAACGACCCACACGACATCCTCGAGGAGCTCGTCGTGGGGCCAGAACGACAGCGCCTCGTCGGCGGTCTTGGAGAACCCGTAGTCGAACGCGCGGGTGAAGAACTGCTCCGCGCCGTCGAGGTCGCGGGCGGCCATGAGCTCACCCGTGCGGACCACGCCGAGCCCTTCCCACAGCTCCGGCCCGATCAGGTTCTGGCCGCCGTCGCCGCGGGTCAGCGCGAGGTAGCCCGTCTCCACCCCCCACTCGCGGGCCAGGGTCGTCAGCAGGCTCGTGTCCTCGTCGTCCGGGTGGGCGGCGATCATCAACACCCGCTTGACTCCGTCCATCTGGCGGAGCAGCAGGCCCGTAGCCGTCGTGCCCGTGCTCTCGAAGGACTGGGCCGACGAGGGCATGGGCCCGATGAAGAAGATCGTGGCGATGGCCACGACCGAGACCAGACGAAGTGAGCTCGACCTCATATGCACTCCCAACTCATGCGAACGACATCAGGTGCCGGGGCGGCAAGATAGACATACTGCCCGCTGCATGGACACCTCCTGCTCCGGGGATGCTCACAGGAGGCGACCCTTCACTGCTTGGGCCAGGGCAGCGCGAGCGCGGCCGGCGCCCGGGCCCGGCCCACCCAGCCGGCAAGAGCCGCCAGCGTGAGCAGGTACGGAAGCGCGAGGAAGAGCTGGTAGGGCAGGTCGAGCCCCAGAGCCTGAAGCAGAAACTGGAGCGCCGACGCGGCCCCGAAGAGGAGAGCCGCCACCAGCACCCACATGGGATTCCAACGTCCGAGGACCACGACTGCGATCGCGATGAAGCCCCTACCCGCGCTCATGTTCTCGGCGAATGTCCCCGCATGGGCCAGGGCGAGGTGCGCTCCCGCCAGGCCCGCGAGCGCTCCGCCGAAGAGCGTGGCGCAGAAGCGGACCCACCGCACGCGCACACCCGCGGCCGCCGCGGCGTCCGGCGCCTCCCCCACGGCCCGGAGCTCGAGTCCCCAGGCGGTACGGAACAGGTAGTACCAGAGCAGCGGCGCGACCGCGTACGACAGATAGGCCGTCGGGGCCTGATCGAAGAGCGCGCTCCCCACCCAGGGAATCGCCGCCAGCCCGGGAATGGGCAGGGGCGCGAGCGTGGGAAGCGTGAGCGCCGTGCCGGTCGCGCCGAAGCGCGCCTGGTAGATCGCTCCGGTCAGGCCCAGCCCCGCCAACGTGATCGCGGTGCCCGTGATGATCTGGTCGGTGCCCAGCCCGATGCAGAAGGCGGCGAACACGGCCGCCACCGCCATACCGGCCAGGGCGCCGGCCACCACGCCCCCGGCCGCGCCGCCGAAGGCCAACGCACCCAGCGCGCCTC
>JASFUR010000112.1:0-8970 GCA_050050215.1 Gemmatimonadota bacterium | reverse complement strand
TGTGTGTCCACGCGGACCCGCAGCGTGGAGCCCGGCGCCCAGAACTCTTCGCTCGATAGCCCCGCGACCGCGTTGCGCACGGGCACGTCCAACTCGTCCAACACCAGGTCGCCGGCCTGCGCGAGCGTGACCAGCGTCCCGCCCGCCTCCACGAACGCCCGGAGCGCGTCGACGCCCGCTTGGCCGAAGCCACTCCTGTACTCGGGCGGATATTGGTCTGCGATCTGCGAGTCCGGGCCGAGCATCATCCGCTTCGAGTCGGCCGGGAGGACGATGACGTCGAAGCGCTCGCGCAGCTCGTCGTCCTCACTCAGGATATCCGCATCGCGGATGGTCGTGTAGTCGAACTGGAAGTCGTCGAGCAGCCAGCGTGTCCAGCCCTCGTCGGTGTTGCCGCCGTAGTAGCGCTGGTACATCCCGATCCTCTGCGGCGTGAGCGGATAACTCGACGCAGCCGCGTCCTCGTTCAAAGGAGCGAAGTCGATGCCCGACTCGTCGGC
Source organism: Gemmatimonadota bacterium (assembly GCA_050050215.1). Lineage (GTDB taxonomy): Bacteria > Gemmatimonadota > Gemmatimonadetes > Longimicrobiales > Gaopeijiaceae > UBA2982. The sequence goes on along the minus strand of JASFUR010000112.1, from coordinate 8,470 downwards.
GGCTTCCTCGACTACGACCTCCTCCGCCTCCGGACCCACGAGGAAGTCCCCGGCTCGGAACTCGTCCCCGTCGCGGTCCGCGCGCCGCACCGCGACCCCGGCACGGAAGAGACGGTTCACCGCATCGAACGAGTCGTTCAGACGTCCGTCGAGAACGTACCCGGCGACCCCCCGGGAGACCGTGCCGCTCGCCTCCACCTCGGTGTAGACGCCGGTCAGCTCCACCTCGTCGACCGGGGTGGAGGCGGGCACGACCCGCACCCCCATGAACTCCGCGATGTTGTCGGTGGACATATCGTAGGGGCGGATCGGATCCCCGTCCCGGTCGCGCGTAAAGGTGTTGTCGGGATAGTGGGTCCGACCGAGCAGGTAGCGGACGACGCCCTGCTTCGGCTGCGCCATCGACACCACGTACGTCCCGGCGCCGTACACGCGCCCTTCGTGCTGGAAATCACGGATCGCGCGGTCCACCGAGATGCCCTGGGCGACCAGCTTGCTGACCATCTTCTGCATGGTCGGCGGGTCGTGCTGGTCGGCCGGGATCACGTAGGCCACCACGTCGGCCTCGCGCCCCCGTCGGGTCTGCCGAGAGGCCTTGTTGTACGCGTTGCGCAACACGGTCTCGCGGCTCCTGGCCGCCAGGAGGAGCGGCGAGAACGTCGCGACGAGCTGACGGTCGACGATGTCGCGCACGTGCCACCACCCGCCGGGCCAGGGACTCGGGAAGGTCGTCTGCTCCGCGTACTCCGGGAACTGGCGGGAGCCCCGGAGCTGGTCGGGCTGCACGAAGAGCGGCGTGGCCAACCTGGCGCTCGCAGACTCCGTAAGCATGCCCGCGATGTTGTGGAACGGCGTGATCCAGTGGAAGCCGAAGTGACCCCAACCGGAGTAGATAGCCGAGCCGATCGCGCCGGTCAGCCCCTCCTCGTCCATCTTGTACGCCATCTGGGAGCCGTACCACGCCAGCTCGCGCCACACGAGCGGATCGGCGCCCGGCCGGATCGGCTCGGCGTACGGCGGCAGGTAGATGCGCGCGGTGTACGCGCCCATCTGGTGGTGATCGATGAACGCCTGCGGGATCCACTCGCGGAAGAGGATCTGGGCGACGTATCGCGACTCGGCCGTGTTCTGCATGAACGCGTCGCGGTTGTTGTCGTGCCCCACGTAATGGTGGTAGAGCTCCGGCGGGCTGACTCCCTCGTACTCGGTGCCGACCCAACGGTCGTACCAGTCCTTCACGATCACATTTCCGTCCGGATTCATGCTCGGCACGAGGATCGAGACCGTGTTCTCGAGGATCTCGGCCATCTCCGCGTCGGTCCGCGTCGCGAAGTCGTAGGCCACCTCGGCGGCGGTCTGGCTGGAGGCGACCTCCGTGGAGTGGAGGCCGTAGCCCTGCACGAAGATCACCTTCCCGTTGACGATCGCGTCGTCGATCTCACTCCGGGAGCGGCCGCGCGGGTCCTGCAGGATCGCGTTTCTCCGTTGGATCGTGTCGAGGTCGCGGAGGTTGGCCGGCGACGACACGAAGAGCACCAGGAACGGGTTGCCGAGCGTGCTCGAGCCGACGTTCGTCACCTCGATGCGCTCGCTCAGCGTCGCGAGGGTGTCGTAGTAGGCGACGAGGCGGTCCCAGGACGCCAGCTGACGGTCGGCGCCCATGCGATGGCCGAAGAACTCCTCCGGCGACGGGATCGTCTGCGTGGTGGCCCGCTCCGGCCGCCCGAAGAGGGCGCCGATCAGGAGCGCGACCGACGTCGCGACGAGACGCAACGACTTCATGTGATCGATCCTCCGGACGGCACGGCGGAAGGAACGAGAAGCGTAGACCCGCGTCGGCCGGGCGACAAGTTGGGGAAGGCCCGGATGGCGGTTCTCTCAGGAGCCGCCCCTGCGCCGGCCAACGGCCTTCTCCAGCTGTGCACGCAGCTCGACGATGTCGTCGGGCCCTACGCGGCAGCACCCACCGATGACACGGGCGCCGGCCTTCAACCAATCGGGCGCGCTCCGGATCCACGCGTCCGGCGCTCCGGTCCAGCGACCCTGGACCGGATCGTATCCCTCGCCGGAGTTCGGGTACACGATCACGTCCTTGTCCGTCCCCCCGACGATCCGCTCGATGAGGCCCGGGACGTGGCGGGGCGCCGTGCAGTTCACGCCGACCGCCACGAAGGAGTCGGTCGACTCGCACGTCCGTACCGCGTCGAGGACCGGCGTCCCGTCGCGGAGCGTCGCCTGATTCCGGCAGCTGAACGAGATCCACCCCGGCGCGTCCCCGCGCTCCGCCATCACGGCGGCGATGGCCTCGACCTCGACGCCGGACGGCACGGTCTCGAAGGCGACGATGTCCGCGGGCGCGTCGGCCAGGACCTCCAAGCGCGCGCGATGGAAGCCCTCGAGCGCCTCGCGACCCACGCCGTAGCGGCCGCGGTACTCCGAGCCGTCGGCCAGGTAGGCCCCGTAGGGACCGGCACTGGCCGCCACGATCGGGCGGAGACGGCCGGATCGGTTCTCCGGCTCGGCCCAGTAGGCGTCCCTGGCTTCGACCGCCAGGGTGACCGCACGACGGAGGACACCTTCGGCCTCCCGGGCGTCGAGGCCCGCCTCCCGGAGACTCTCCAGGCTCGCCTGGTATCCGGCGGTCGTGATGCAGTCGGCGCCCGCCCGCAGGTAGGCGGCGTGCACGGCCGACACCGCCTCCGGCGCATCCAGGAGAAGCCGGGCGGACCAGAGGGCCGAGTCGAGCACGTGGCCCGCGGCCTCGAGCGCGGTCGCCAGGCCGCCGTCGACGACCACGAAGCCCTGCGCGTCCAGGAACGGCCGAAACGGGTCCGGGATCACGACGTGGCGGGGTGCACGAACACGAAGTTGTTGACGTAGGGCCGCTGCCCCTCGACCTGGTGCCGTTCGGCGCGGTGCTCGCCCACGGGCCGCCGCTCACCCCGCCAGAAGAACGATCCCGCGTAACCCAATCGCTCGAGATACGCGAAGACGTCGCGCATGCCGCGTTCCTCCAGATGCCGCTCCTCGCACTCGAAGAGCAGGTGCGGACGGTGGGCCTCGATCGCGGCCGACGCGCCGACGAAGACATCGAGCTCATGGCCCTCCACGTCGCATTTGATCAGGCGCACCGGCCTCCCCGGAGCCACGCGCTCCAGGACGGCGTCCAGCGTGGCCACCGAGACGTCGTAGCCTTCGGCGCCCTCCGGAAGCGAGACGCCGACGAGCGAGGCGGCCGGCGTCGACTCCGCACCGGGCCGGTACAACCTTCTCGTCCCCGGCTCGCTCGAGAGGGCGGTCTCGTGGACGTGCACGTTCTGCCATCCGAAGTCCCGGACCCGCTCGCACAGATAGCCCGCGAGGGTCGGCTGCGGCTCGAACGCCAGCACCAGCCCGGCTTCACCGACCTCGCGCCGCATCCAATAGGTGTAGCCGCCCTTGTACGCCCCGACGTCGACCACCAGGTCGCCAGGCCGGAGCACACTCCTCATCCAGCGGATCTCGTCGGGATCGACGCGCGTCCGGTATCGCCAGCCCCGATGAGCCAGCACGGCACGGGAGAGGAGCCCCATCGGCTATCTACAAAGAAGCGGGCCGCCCCGAATGCTCGGGGCGGCCCGCCGACGGCTCACGGAACCGTGTTACGAAACTTGGACCACGTTCTCTGCCGCCGGGCCCTTGGCGCCCTGAACCAGGTCGAACTCGACCTGAGCTCCCTCGGCGAGGCTGCGGAAGCCATCGGCCTGAATCGCGCTGTGATGGACGAAGCAGTCCTTGCTGCCGTCCTCAGGCGTAATGAAGCCGAAGCCCTTCTGGTCATTGAACCACTTCACGGTTCCCTTGGTACGCATCATCGCGCTCCCTTGTGTTGCGATCGTCGGAGTCGGGATGATGCCCCGTACTTTCCGACCACATTGTACTGCGCGGAACACCCCGCGCGGGGTGCGGTAGCGCCTCCTCGAAGGAGGTATTCCCGCCATTAGCCAAAGCAAATTTCGGCGGTAATTTTCTCAAAGGGGTGGCGGACCGCAAGTAATCACGTCGATTTCTTCGCGCCCTTGCGTTCTTCCCCCTCGTTGCCCAAGTCCGTCCCATGATCGATTCCTTCATAGGCAATACTCCCCTGGTCCGCCTGGAACGCATCGTCGAGCCCGGCTCCGCGGATGTCTGGGTGAAGGTCGAAGCGATGAATCCGGGAGGCTCCATCAAGGACCGACCGGCGCTCTCCATGATCGTCGACGCGGAGAAACGGGGCCTGCTCGAGCCCGGATCCACCATCGTCGAGCCCACCTCCGGCAACACGGGCATCGGCCTTGCACAGGTCGCCGCGGCGCGCGGCTATCGGCTGATACTCACGCTGCCCGCGCAGATGAGCGAGGAGCGCAAGCGCACGCTGAAGGCCTACGGGGCCGAGCTCGTTCTGACCGATCCCGAGCTGCGCATGCTCGCGGCCATCGAGGAAGCCGAGAAGATCCGGGACGAGACGGGCGCGTTCATGCCGAACCAGTTCTCCAACCCGGCCAACCCACAGGCGCACTACGAGACCACCGCCCCGGAGATCTGGGAGGCGATGGACGGCAAGATCGACGCCTTCGTCTACGGGAGCGGAACCGGGGGGACCATCTCGGGTGTGGGTCGCTTCCTCAAGGAGCGTCGGCCCGAGATCCAGATCTCGGCCGTCGAGCCGGGGCGCAGCGCCGTCCTCTCGGGCGAGGAGCGCGGCCAGCACCAGTTCCAGGGCATGGGGCCGGGCTTCATCCCCGACAACCTCGACCGGTCCGTGCTGGATCGGGTCATCAAGGCCTGGGAGGAGGACGCCTTCCCGCTCGCGCGGCGCCTGGCCCGCGAAGAGGGCCTCTTCGTCGGAATGAGCAGCGGGGGGATCGTGTGGGCGGCGATGCAGGTAGCCCGGGAGATGGGCCCGGGGCACAACGTCGTCTGCATCGCGCCGGACACGGCCAGCCGGTACCTCAGCACCGAGCTGTTCGGGGGGGGAGATTCGCCCGGCGACTCCGCCGGCTGACCCCGACGGTCCTCTAGAGGGGTGTCGAAGAAGTGGGGTGCGGCCGCGCGCAGGGGTCTTGCGGATGCCAGGGTAGGAAGAGTGGCGAAAGCGATGCCCAAGCATCGGTGAGACACTCTGACGCCGTCTGGCGCCGCAACCCCCCCTGCGCCCTTCGGGGGTTGGGGCGGCACGGCCCACTTCTTCAACACCCGTCTAAGCCGCCGTCGGCTCCGGCTCGGGAGCCGCCACCTCGGACTCCGTCAGCTTCTTCTGCTGGGTTCGGCCCAGAGCGTTCGACAGAACCACCCACCCCGCCGCGAGCGGCACTGTGGCCGCGGCGACCCAACCGAGCGTGAGGCCGAGGAACGCGAACAGGCTGTCCACGCCCACGCCCGTGACGTCGCCGCCCCGGTAGAGGAAGACGTCGACGACCGGCTTGCCCTTGTACTTCTCGGCGGGCGTCACGACGCTCCAGAGCGTCTCACGCGACGGCCGCGACATCGCGTACCGGGTGGCACGGTGGATCGCCTGGAAAACGACCATCACACCGAAGATCGGCCACACGGCGAGCACTGCGAAGCCGGCCATCGTGACGATCGGGAGGATCGACAGCGTCCAACCCACGCCCAGCTTCTTGATGACCCGCGTGGTGATGAAGAGCTGTGTGAAGCCCGTCGCGATATTCGCCCACATGTCGAACTGCGCGAAACCGGAGACGGCCTGGCTGAACGTGTCCGCGGTGTCCGTGATGATGTTGGCCTGGGTGAAGTAGATCATCGTGTTGGACACCGCCATCAGCACGACCCAGAACCCGATCCCCAGCATATAGGGCGACTTCGCGACCTGGGTGGCTCCATCCCAGAAGCTCCCCCCGATGCGCTGACCCGGCCCTTCGCTCCCGACCGGCCCTTCGGCCGTGTGGCGCGAGTGCTCCGATGCGATCGCCAACCGGTCGAGCGTGAGCATGACCAGGATCGCGGCGCCGAACAGCGTAGCCCCGATCAGCATCAGGATCGCCGGCAGGTAGACCGACTCGGTCATGCCGCTGATCGTGCTCGTGGTCCATCCTCCGACGCTCGCGCCGAGGGTTCCGCCGATGGCGATGAACCCGAACATCCGCTTGCCCTGGTCCGTGTCGAAGAGGTCGACCATGAAGGCCCAGAACACGCTGGTGACGAACAGGTTGATCCCACTCAGCCACACGTAGAAGGTGTAGCCGACGCCCTGCGAGAGGGCCGTTTCGGCGTCCGTGCCGATGAGGCCCCCGCCAGCCCGCGCGTCCATCACGAGGAGGCCGGAGAACCCGAGCAGGCACACGATCACGAACAGGTACGCGATCGGGATGAAGCGCCGTCGGTTCGTGTGAGCCACCACGCTCCCGAACGCGAGCACGATGCAGAGCGAGACGAACGACGTCACGAGGAACAGCCACCGCAGCTGATCCATCCCACTCGACATACCCATCGCGTCCCGGACGGGACGAAGGAAGTAGTACCCGCACAGGACGCAGAAGTGATACAGCACGGACAGGGCGGCGAGCGGCAGCTCACCCCGCTTGAAGTTGAGGAGGCGCGCGAGGCGGTCGGTCACGTGATCGACCCTCCGAAATGGAGTCGGTTGTGGTACATGCAGGCCGTCGGCCCGGAAGGCGGGCCAAGGTAAAGGCACGCGACCCAACGCGCATGTTGACCCGGGCGGGCGCCCTCAGCGGGCCCGCGATTCCAACCGTTCGAGCACCACCACACCGCGCGGCGAGAGACGGTATCCGATGTCCAGGCTCTCGGTGAGTCCAAGCGCTTTCAGGCGGCGCACGTGTGCCTTGAACCGTCCGGTCTCCATGCCCACGCGGGGCGCGAGATCACCTGCGCGAACGGCCGGCCGGTCCCGGATGAGCTGGAGGGCGTCGAGGGCCCAGGTCCAGCGCTCGAGGCGCTCAATGATCTCCTCCAGCTCGTCGCCTTCCGGTACCCTGCTGCGCAGCTCCACTCTCGGGTCGGGTCCGGCGACTCGCAGCCCGATCCGATAGACGCTCCCGTCCTTCCGCTTCGCGAGCTCGGCCCGTAGTACGTCCGCATCCTCGAATCCCGCGGCCCGTGCGTCGACGTCGCTGATGTCGTCGGGCTCGACGGCATCGAGTGAGGTCACCCGCAGCTGCCCGATGGAGGTCAGCAGCGTTCCGTCCGCCTTAACCGTCGGACGCTTCCAGCGGCGAAACGCGAGCGTGACGGATCCGTCGGCGATGCGCGCGAGGGTGGCCTGGTCGATCAACATCCGGCGACTATCGCACCTCGACGGTGAGGGTGACAGTGGGGCGATCCACCGGGAAGCTGGCATCCTGGAAAGAAGGAGCACCGAACGTCCCACGCGCACCGTTGCTGAAGCCGTAGCGCTCCGTCGGCATCCCGAGGAAGTTCGTGTCGAGCCGCCCGTCACCGTCCGCATCGTGAACGGCGGCGACGGCGTATCGACCATAGGGCACACGAACCTCCCATCGGGCGGAGCGGCCCGAAGGCTCCACGACCGAGGCGATGGCGGGGGCGTCCGGGAAGCCCTCCGGCCCGTCGAAGAGGGCCAGTCGCACGGTTCCGACGTCGCTCTCGAGACCGGTCACGTCGATCGAGATCTCCGCCGTCTCGACCGCGGACGGGCTCGCCGTCGGAAAAGGCGCGAAGACGAGGAGGCCCGCGACGACCGTCCGTGCATAGGTTGTCCAAAGCATGATTAACTTTATCTATACAAACGCTTGACAGCAAGGAGGCTCCGCGCTTTATTTCCGGCGTTGAAACACATTTCGACTCAAAGGAGCGGCGAGTGGCCCACGCAACGACGCAGGACGCCCCCGCTCGCCTGCACGAGCGGAAGTCCGCGATGGGTCGATCCTACCTGTGGGTCTATGCGTTCACACTTCCCGCTCTCCTCGGGTACTGGACATACGGTCTGCATCCGGAGCGACTCGCCGGATCGGAGCTCGCGCTCCGCATCTATCCATTCACGTTCCCGTGGTTCGCTCGACTGCACATCATCTTCGGGGCGGCCGTGCTGTTCGCAGCTCTCTTCAAGGTGCTGCGGACCTCGTGGCTACCCGTCTTCGCGTCCGTCGCGCTCCTGAGCTTCATGGCCGAGCACATCGGCACGGGCTACGGCGTGCCCTTCGGCGGCTACGGCTACACGGGGCTGCTTGGGTTGAAGGTCGGAGGGCGCGTGCCCGCGCTGATCCCGGTCAGCTGGTTCCTGATGGCCTTGCCGGCATGGCTCATGGCACGGACCGCGTTCCCCGAAGGCAGGCTACGTAGGGTACTCCTCGGCGCCTCCTGGCTCGTTGCCTGGGACCTCGCGCTCGATCCGGCGATGAGCTTCCTGACCTCGTACTGGCGCTGGGCCGAGCCGGGGACCTACTACGGAATGCCCTGGGTCAACCTGTTCGGTTGGCTCACCACCGGTCTGGTCCTCATGGCCGCGATCGAA
>JASFUR010000111.1:0-9030 GCA_050050215.1 Gemmatimonadota bacterium | reverse complement strand
CGGCTGAAGTACTTCAAGCTGCTCTCCGGGGCGGGCGCGTACTGGAGGGGTGACGAGAATCGCCAGATGCTCCAGCGCATCTACGGAACGGCGTTCTGCAAGAAGGCCGAGCTCGAGCAGCACCTCCACCGCCTCGAGGAGGCGCGCAAGCGCGATCATCGACGCCTCGGCAAAGAGCTCGACCTCTTCCAGTTCCATCCCGTCTCGCCGGGCGCCGCCTTCTGGACGCCGCGCGGCACGACGCTCTACAACACGCTCGAGCGCTTCGTCCGAGAGCGCCAGCGGGAGGACTTCCTCGAGGTGAAGACGCCGCTCCTGTACACGAAGCGGCTCTGGGAGCAGTCCGGCCACTGGGGCAAGTACCGTGAGAACATGTTCCTGGTGCTCGACAGCGAGAGCGGTGAGCACGACATGTCGCTCAAGCCCATGAACTGTCCCTCGCACCACCTCTACTACGCGTCGGCGAAGCACTCCTACCGGGAGCTGCCGCTCCGCTACGTCACGCTGGACGTGCTGCACCGCAACGAGCTGTCCGGTGCCCTGGGGGGGCTGACGCGGGTGCGCCAGTTCGCCCAGGACGACTGCCACGTCTACCTGCGCGAGGACCAGATCACCGAAGAGGTGAAGTTCCTGACGGACTTCATCCTCGGCCACTACGACGCCTTCGGGCTCGAGTCGAGCCTCGTGTTCGCGACGCGGCCCGAGCAGCGCATCGGGAGCGACGAGCAGTGGGACCGGTCCGAGGCGGCGCTCCGCGAGGCGCTCGAGTCGACGGGCCGCGACTACGAGGTCGAGCCCGGAGACGGTGCCTTCTACGGGCCGAAGATCGACTTCCGCGTCACGGACTCGATCGGGCGTGAGTGGCAGCTCGGGACGATCCAGCTCGACTACAACGCGCCGGAACGCTTCGACCTCACGTACGTGGGCGAGGACAACACACCCCACCGCCCGGTGGTCATCCACCGCGCCGTGTGCGGCTCGTTCGAGCGCTTCATCGCGATCCTGATCGAGCACTACGCCGGGGCGTTCCCGACGTGGCTCGCGCCCGAGCAGGTGCGCATCCTGCCGATCTCCGAGCCGTGGGAGCAAAGCGCGAGGGCGCTCGCCGCCGAGCTGGATGCTGCGGGCGTGCGCGTCTCGGTGGCGGCTCGCGACACGCTCAACTACCGCATCCGCGAGGCCGAGACCCACAAGATCCCCTACATGGCGGTCGTGGGCGAGCGAGAGGCCGAGAACGGAACGGTGGCGGTGCGGAAGCGTGGGGCCGGCAAGAAGCAGGAGGTGATGCCGCGTGCCGAGTTCGTTGCGCGGCTCGTCGGGGAGATCCGGAGCCGGACGCTGGACTGAGGCCGCCGTTGACCTCCGGAACCCGTTGCCGCATCTTGCATCTCCCGCTTCGGCGGGGGAAAAACAGGAAGTGAGCCGCACTGACCGGCGGCTCCACCCTCAGGGCTCTTCGAGAGCCGCCGTGAGGGTCGCCAGGGATCGACGTGGGAGCCAAGCCTCCCGGGTCGACTCCGGTCGCGGCCCGAGACATGTCTCGGGCTTTTGTGTTTAGGGGGCTCCGGAAGCCCCGCACGGTGTCCACGACGGAGGAAGAGAGGAAATCAGCGACAAACGAGCCCGCGTGAACGAGCAGATCAGGATCAGCCCTGTGCGGCTCATCCAGGACGATGGCGAGCAGATCGGCATCGTCTCCATCGACGAGGCCCGCGAGCGGGCCACAGAGCGTGGAATGGATCTGGTCGAGGTTGCGGCGGACGCCCGACCCCCCGTGGTCAAGATGATGGACTACGGGAAGTACAAGTACGAAGCCGCTCGGGCGGCCCGCGAAGCGCGGAAGAACCAGCACACGATCAAGGTCAAGGAAGTGAAGTTCCGTCCGGGCATCGAGGACCACGACTACGAGTTCAAGGTCGGGCACGCCCGGCGCTTCCTCGACGAAGGGAACAAGGTGAAGCTGACGATGATGTTTCGGGGTCGTCAGGTGACCCATCCCGAGATCGGCCTCGAGGTCCTCGCTCGCGTGACCGAGGATCTCCAGGACCTTGGCAAGGTCGAGTCGCACCCGAACATGGAGGGGCGAGTGATGTCGATGGTCGTCGCCCCCCTCAAGGTCAAGTAGACGATGGGCCCCCGGGGCCCGTACCCAGGGGAACGGAGAGAGATAGATGCCCAAGATGAAGACACACCGGGGGGCCGCGAAGCGGCTCAAGAAGACCGGTACCGGCAAGATCAAGAGGATGCGCGCCAACAAGAGCCACATCCTTACGAAGAAGTCCCGCAAGCGTAAGCGGCGGCTCCGTCAGGCGGACCTGGTTTCCAAGTCCGACAAGAAGCGGATGGACGCCATTCTTCCCTACGGCTCCTAGGAGGAAGACCGATGCCTCGTTCGACCTCCGCGCCGGCGCGGAACAAGCGCAAGAAGAAGGTCTTCAAGGCCGCCAAGGGCTACTTCGGCGGTCGCAAGAATCTGTACAAGACCGCGAAGGACGCGGTCGAGAAGGGCTGGGAGCACGCCTATCGGGACCGCAAGAAGAAGAAGCGGAACTTCCGGCGGCTCTGGATCGCCCGCATCAACGCGGCCGTCCGTGAGCACGACCTCTCCTACTCCCGATTTATCAACGGGTTGAAGGAGGCTGGGGTCGAGCTCGACCGCAAGGCGCTCGCCGACCTCGCCGTCCGCAACCCGGAAGCGTTCGGAGCGGTCGTGGACCGCGCCAAGGAAGGGCTGGCCGCCAAGGCCGGCTGACTCTCTCCGGGACCGAGAACGGAGGGCCCCGCGGCGCGGCCGCGGGGCCTTTTTTCGTGGAGGTGGCATAGGAATGAACGAATCCAACCCGGTCGACGCGCTCGCGGCCCTCGAGGAGGAGGCCCTGGCGGCGATCGCGGAGGCATCCGACGCAGAGGCGCTCGAGGAGGTCCGGATCACGTATCTGGGCCGCAGCGAGGGCCGTATTTCCGCCATTCTCAGGGGCTTGGGCTCGCTCCCGGCCGAGGAGCGGCCGAAGGTGGGGCAGGAAGCCAACCGCGTGAAGGGGGTGGTCTCCGAGGCTCTGGACGCCCGGACCGCGGCGCTGAAGAGCGGCCCTTCGGGCGCGAGCGTGGACCTCACGCTTCCGTCACGAGCCCCGTGGAAGGGTGGGCTGCACCCGATCACGCAGGCGATCGACGAGATCTGGGAGATCTTCCGCGATCTGGGCTTCACACGGGCCCGGGGCCCCGAGGCCGATACGGTCTGGTACAACTTCGAGGCCCTGAACACGCCGCTCGACCATCCGGCCGCCGACGAGCAGGACACACTCTACCTGGTCGACTCCGTGCTGCTCCGCAGTCACACGTCTCCGGTGCAGATCCGGACGATGGAGGCGCACGAACCTCCCATCCGTATCGTCGCGCCGGGTTGGGTCTACCGTCGGGACACCTACGACGCCACCCATACGCCGGCCTTCATGCAGATCGAGGGGCTGGTCATCGACGAGGGTGTGACGTTCGTGGACTTCAAGGGGACGCTGGCCGAGTTCGCGCGACGGTACTGGGGGCCCGACACCGAGGTCCGCTTCAGGCCCTCGTTCTTCCCGTTCACCGAGCCGAGCGCGGAGGTCGACGTGAAGCGCGTCATCACGCATCCGGACGGCACGCGTGAGGAGACGGACTGGTTGGAGGTCATGGGGGCCGGCATGGTCGACCCGAACGTCATCGCGAACGTGGGCTACGATCCCGAGCGCTATACAGGCTGGGCGTTCGGGATGGGTCCGGCGCGCATCGCGAAGCTGAAGCACGGCGTAGACGACCTCAGGACCTTCTTCGAGAACGACATGCGCTTCCTGGCCCAGTTCGCCTCATGAACGTTTCCGCACGCTGGATCCGGGACATGGTGCCCGGCCTGAAGCTCACGACCCGTGAGATGGCCGATCGGCTCGCGCTGCGGGGCGCTCCCGTGGAGTCGATCGAGTCTCCGGGAGAGGGCCTCGCCGACATCGTCGTCGGCAAGGTGCTGACCGCCGGTCCGCACCCCAACGCGGATCGCCTGAGCCTGTGCACCGTGGACGGCGGAGCGGGGGAGGTCCAGGTGGTGTGCGGGGCGCCCAACGTGCAGGCCGGAGGACTCTACCCGTTCGCCCCGGTCGGCGCGGTCCTGCCCGGTGACTTCAAGATCAAGAAGGCCAAGATCCGGGGTGAGGTGTCGCAGGGTATGTTGTGCTCCGCCAAGGAGTTGGGACTCGGGTCGGATCACTCCGGAATCATGGCTCTCGAGGGCGACCTGACGCCGGGCACGTCGTTCGTGCAGGCGCTGGGACTGGACGACGCGACGCTCGAGGTCGAGATCACCGCCAACCGCGGAGACCTGCTCTCGCACGCCGGTGTGGCCCGTGAGCTCGCGGGGGACGGCGAGGGCCGCGTGGTGCTTCCCGAGCTCCCCGGGGATCCGGGACTCGAGCTGGAGTACGAGGAGGGCTCCCCGGAGGTCTCATCCGGGTCGGTGTCGATCCGCATCGACGATCCAGACCTCTGCAACCGCTACATCGGCATCGTGATCCGGGGCGTGGAGATCGGCCCGTCGCCGGCCTGGCTACAGGAGCGGCTCAGGGGCGCCGGCGCGCGTCCGATCAACAACGTGGTCGACGCGACGAACTACGTCATGCTCGAGCTCGGCCATCCGCTGCACGCCTTCGATCTGGCCAAGCTGAGGGACTCCTCGGTCGTGGTGCGCCGGGCCGGCGCGGACGAGAAGAAGTTCACCACGCTGGACGACGAGGAGCGAGACCTCACGAGCGACATGCTCATGATCTGCGACGCCGAACGCCCCGTCGCGATCGCAGGTGTCATGGGCGGGCTGGAGTCCGAGGTCGACGACGCGACCACCGACGTCCTGCTGGAGTGCGCGCTCTTCGACCCCAAGTCGATCCGGGCGACCCGGAAGGCGCTCGTCATGTCGACCGACGCGTCGTACCGCTTCGAGCGCGGCGTGGACCCCGAAGGCGCCCGCAAGGCAGCAGAGCGCTGTGCCGCGCTCATCCTGGCCGTGGCCGGGGGCGCCCTCGACGGGCCCGGGCTCGATTGCTGCCCGGTCGGCTTCGAGCCACGGACCATCGACCTGAGGCTCTCCCGAGTGGAGCACCTCCTCGGCGTCGCTTTCGACGCGGAGACGGTGGAGCGGCTGCTGACGCCCCTCGGCTTCGAGGTAGTGGGCGCGAGGGACGACACCCTCGAGGTGCGCGTTCCGGGCTTCCGCAGCTACGACGTCACGCGCGAGGTCGACCTCATCGAGGAGGTTGCGAGAACGCACGGCTTCGACGCCTTCCCGGCGGAGCTCCGCCCGTTCAGACCCGGCACCGTGCCCGATCATCCGCTCTTCAGGCTCGAGGACGAGCTGAGGCGGGCGTTGGCCGGTCGCGGGCTGTTCGAGGCGCACACGCCGGCGTTCGCCCCCGAGGGCGAAGGCGACGTGGAGGTGAACAACCCGCTGGCAATGACCGAGCGCTTCATGCGCCGGACCATCATGCCTGCTCTGCTTCGCCGTGTGGAGTACAACTTCGCCCGCGGGATCCGTGACGTGCGCCTGTTCGAGATCGGCACGTCGTTCCGGCGCGCGGGCTCCGGCGAGCCGCCCCTCGAGGAGACGCACGTCGCGGCCGTGCTCGCCGGAAGGCGCTCTCCGCCGCACTGGAGCGTCGAGGACGAGCCGTTCACGGTCTGGGACCTCAAGTCGCTCCTGGAGGACGTAGCGCGGCGGGTCCATGGATCCGAGGCGGTGCTGGAGCCCGGCGGCCCCGAGGACGGCCCGCTCGACCCGGCTTTGGCGTTCACGGTGGTCCACGGGGGCCGCACGGTCGGCTCCGGTGGGCGGGTGGCCGAAGGGGCGCTCGACGCTCCGGTATGGGCGGGTGACGTGTGGGCGTTGGAGATCGAGCTTCCGTCGACGGTCGCCACGCCCGAGCCCGTCACCTACCAGGCGCCGCCGACGTTCCCCGCGGTGGAGCGAGACCTGGCCCTGCTCGTCCCGGAAGGCCTGGCCTCCGCCCGGGTCGCCGACACGATCCGCGAGGCCGGCGGCTCGCTCCTCGAGTCTGTGGAGCTCTTCGACGTCTATCGCGGGAAGGTCGGCACGGAGCTTGCCCTCTCGCTTGCGTTTCGCTTGCGTTTCCGTGCAGCGGAACGGACCCTGAAGGATAAGGAAGTCGACAAGGCGGTCGAGCAGGTGCTGAAGCGGCTCGAGGAGGAACTGGGTGTCGAAGCCCGTGGGTAACAGCAGCGCACCGGACGAGCTCGCGTTCGAGGTGCTCGAGCGCGCGATCACCCAGGCGCTCGCGCACATCGAGGCGCTCGAGGAGCGACTCACGTCCACCGAGGCCCGCAGCGCAGAGCTCGGTGAGGTCGTGAAGCGATTCACCGGTGACGAGGGCGAGGCCGACCGGATCCTCACCAGACTTCAGGTCCTGGAGGAGGAGAACGGAGACCTCCGCCAGCGACTCGAGCAGGGCCGCGAGGGCATCGACCGCATGCTGGCCAAGATCCGCTTTCTGGAGAACCACGAGTGAGCGCGGACAAGAACGCCGTCACCGTCCGCATCGCGGGCGAGGAGCACACGATCCGGGCGACCGCCGAGCCCGCTTACACGCGCAAGTGCGCCGAGCTCGTCGACGAGCGGATCCACCAGATCCGTCTCCAGGCCGGGCTCATCGAAGGCCACAAGGCGGCGATCCTCGCGGCGCTTTCCATCGCCGACGAATACCTCCAGGCGCAGGAGGAAGTCGAGCGGGTCCGCAAGGACGTCGCCGACCGCGTCGCCGCGCTGGCCCGACGCATCCAGGTCGAGCTGCCAGAAGTGCCTGCCGGAGATTGACTTGGGCGCCCCCAGAGGGGGCGTCCGCTTGCGTCGGGCTTCCGGCGCCACCTATTCTGACCCGGTTACGAGCCTCTCTCCTGCGACCATCCACGCAGTGGAAAGGGTACTTCGCTCACCTTCGGTCGTGTTACCGACCGATTTCGGAGTCGATACATGATCACCCCGCCCCTGGTGTTGGCGGCGGCGGTGGGACTCGTTCTAGGCGCGCTGGTCGGATTCGCGATATCACGATCCCGGGAAAGAGCCCGGCAGCTGAAGGAGAAGCAGGGCGCGCAGGACGAGGCCTCCCGCATCCTCGAAAGAGCGCGAGAGCAAGCTGACAGCGCCCGCAAAGCAGGCGAGCTCGAAGGACGGGAGGAAGCCTTCCGTCTGCGAGAAGCGTGGGAGAAGGAGGAGGATCGTAGGCGCGAGGAGGTCGAGCGCGCCGAGCGTCGCATAGAAGAGCGCTCCGACTCCCTCGATGCCCGCTTCGACAAGCTGAACTCGCGCGACGGCGAGCTCGAGGAGCGGGCGCAGGCGCTGGCCCAACAAGAGCAGTCCATCGCCCAGCAGGCCAGCCAGATCGAGCAGGACCGGGCCGAGATCAGGCAGCGGCTGGAGAAGATCGCCGGCGTCAGCCAGCACGAGGCCAAGCAGGAGCTGATCGCCGACCTGCACGACGCGGCCCGGGCCGAGGCCGCCAACTCACTCCGCGAGATCAAGGAGGAGGCCCAGCGCGAGGCGGAGCGAGAAGCCCGCAAGATCGTCGCGCTGTCCATCCAGCGCATGGCGGCCGATCTGACCGCCGAGACCACCGTTTCGGTCGTGCAACTGCCCTCCGACGAGATGAAGGGGCGCATCATCGGCCGAGAGGGCCGCAACATCCGCTCGTTCGAGCAGGCCACCGGCGTCGACGTCATCATCGACGACACCCCCGAGGCCGTCGTCCTGTCCGCCTTCGACCCCGTCCGCCGCGAGGTCGCGCGCATCGCGCTCCAGCGTCTCGTCGAGGACGGGCGCATCCACCCCGGACGCATCGAGGAAGTCGTCGAGAAGGCGGCGCACGAGGTCGAGCAGGAGATGACCACGGCCGCCGAGGAGATCCTCTATGAGCTGGGCATCCACAACGTGCACCCCGAGATCGTGAAGACGCTCGGGCGGCTCCGCTTCAGGACCTCGTACGGGCAGAACCAGCTCCAGCACGCCAAGGAGGTCGCGCTCCTGGCCGGGAACATGGCGGGTGAGATGGGGCTCGACGTGCAGGCGACCAAGCGCGCCGGGGTGCTGCACGACGTGGGCAAGGGGATGACGCACGAGCACGAGGGCACCCACGTCGAGCTGGGCTACCGCCTGTGCAAGAAGCATGGCGAGGGCGAGATCGTGCTCAACGCGATCCGCGCCCACCACGACGAAGAGCCCCACTTCTTCGCCGAGACGTTCCTCGTGAGCGCCGCGGACGCGATCAGCGGCTCGAGGCCGGGCGCGCGCCGCGAGATGTTCGAGGGCTACGTGAAGCGGCTCGAGAAGCTCGAGGAGCTCGCCATGGACCACCCGGGCGTCGAGCGGTGCTTCGCGATCCAGGCGGGCCGCGAGCTCCGCGTGATGGTCGAGCCCGAGAAGGTCAGCGACGGCGAGATGGCCCAGATCTCGGAGGCCGTGGCCCGCAAGATCGAGAGCGAGCTGCAGTACCCCGGCCAGATCAAGGTCGTCGTCGTGCGCGAGACCCGGACCGTAGACTTCGCGCGCTGAGCTCCTGGCTTCCGCTCGGGGTGCACCGCACCCGGCGGTAGCATCAGGGGAGGCTAGTGCCCGAAGTACCCCGTCAACGTGGTGGCGGCGAGCACGTGTCCCGCCATGGCGCCGGTCACGGCCGTGAAGTCGCTCTCTGCGGTCACGCCGGACAGCGTGGGCACGTCGAGCGCGTAGAGGATGAACCGGTACGCATGCGCCTTCGTGCCGGGCGGTGGGGCGGGAGCGCCGTACTGGTTCGCTTCCCCTCCGAACAGGCCGAAGCTGTTCATCGGCTCCAGCACCCCCGCCGGCATGTTGCCGGGGCTCGCCGCGTCGGCGAGCGAGGTCGTGGTCGCCGGGATGCCGGTGACGATCCAGTGGATGAACATGTCGCCGGGCTGCGATCCGACGGGCGGCATCTGTCCGTAGCCCGCCACGGTCTCGCCGAACGGGACGTCGGGGTCCACGAG
>JASFUR010000110.1:0-9071 GCA_050050215.1 Gemmatimonadota bacterium | reverse complement strand
AAAGGTGTTCTGGTACAACTACCAGGACCGCGATTCGTCGACCACGAACGCAGAGGATCACTTCGGCTTGCGGGACCATTGGGGGCATCCGAAGCCCGGGTATCTCGCTTACGCGGCGATGCTGAACTGCATGAAGGGACGAACCGTCACCCGCCTGCCGGCGAACTCGCCCGTGAGGACCTATCTCTTCCGAGCCGCAGATCGCGACTGCCTCGTGACCTGGCTCGAGCGCGACCTCGATGAGGTGATGCCGCTGGAATCCATCTGGAGCGGGCTCGCTGGCAGGTCCGACGTGCAGGCACTGGACCTGGTCGGAACGCCCCTGCCACTGGACGACGGCATGATCGTGCTGAGCACGTATCCGACATTCCTGCTACTGGAAGGAGGCGACCCTTGAGACGCGGTTGTCGGGGGCACGCCGACTCGTGGAGGCACCAGCCGGAAGCATGAGCCAGATCGCGATTCCATGCATCTTGATGCGCGGCGGTACGTCGAAAGGTCCCTACATCAATCCGGCGGACCTCCCGGCCCGTACCGCGGACAGGGACCGTGTCCTCCTGAGAATCATGGGGTCGCCGGACGGACGCCAGATCGACGGACTGGGAGGCGCCGATGTCCTCACGAGCAAGGTCGCGCTCGTCGGGGTGTCGGAGCGTCCCGAGGTCGACGTCGACTATCTGTTCGCCCAGGTGTCGATCGACAGGCCGTTCGTCGATACCGAGCCGCCCTGCGGAAACATGCTCGCCGGCGTCGGGCCCTTCGCGATTGAAACCGGCATGGTGAGGGCGGCCGACCCCGAGACGTGCTTGAGGATCTTCAACGTCAACACGAACGCCGTCGTGGAGGCCGTGGTGCAGACGCCGGGCGGGGAGGTGACGTACGACGGCACAGCGACCGTAGACGGAGTCCCGGGCATGGCAGCCCCGGTGGCGCTTACGTTCTTCAACGTCGTCGGAGGCAAGACGGGCCAATTGCTTCCGACCGGCGCTTCGCGCGACGTAGTTGAGGGCATCGAGGTCACCTGCGTCGACGCGGCGATCCCGATGGTCATCGTCCAGGCGGGTCGCCTCGGTCTCTCCGGAGCTGAGCAGGGCGCGTTCTTCGCAGACAGTTCAGAGCTCATGGGGCGGATCGAATCGTTACGCCGGGCCGCAGGAAGGCTCATGGGGCTCGGAGACGTGCGGCATACCGTGATACCAAAAGTCGGTATCGTCTCTCCTGCTGCGGAAGGTGGTACGATCCGCTCGAGGTACCTGACCCCTCATACGCTGCATGCCGCGCATGCGGTGACGGGGGGTATCTGCGTGGCCGCCGCCGCATGCATGCCCGGGTCTGTCGCCTACGATGTGGCGAAGCTGAGCGGCGCAGACGCCGAACGCGTCGTCATCGAGCACCCGTCCGGAACGCTCGACATAGAGCTCGGGATCGAATCCACCGAGTCGGGCTGGACCGTCGCAAAGGCCGGAGTGGTGCGCACGGTGCGTAAGATCATGAGCGGCTTCGTGTACGTCAGCGAGTCGGATTGGGGCAATCGCTGACGAACGTGGTGGCTACCTGGTGCTTTGGCTGATCCGGATAGAGGACAGCACGAGCGCGGCGAGCGTGCCTACCGGCCCGATCACGTCCCGCCAGACGCTGAACTCAGACTCCCGCTCGATGAAGATCTGATCTCCGCTCACTACTGGCAGCAGCCCCGCGGTGACCACGTCCTCGCCCAGCCTCAGGGTGTACAGCTCGTTGCCCCTCGCGAGTGTCACCTGATCCAGTCGCGCCACTGCCGTGGGTCCCCCGGCCACGGCCACCGCCTCCGCAACGGTGGTGCCGCGCTCGACCTGATACACGGCTGGCTCTCTCACCTCGCCACCCACCGAGACACGGTACAGGGGCTCGACGGTAATCTGCGCGCCCTGGAGGTAGCCAGCCAAGAACTCTTCAATGGCGACGCGAGCCTCCGCGAGGGTGAGACCCTCCAGTGGGACTTCCTGATAGAGCGGGTGGACGAGCCTGCCCTCCACTCCCAGCACGAAATCCCCGCTGTATTCGGGCTGTCTCCATACCTGGATCCGAAGCACGCTTCCGGGCTGGAGCACCTGTTCCTGAACAGGGACCGGCTCTGGCAACTGGGTCTGCCCACTGCCGCAGGCCATGAGAAGCTGGCTGACGGTTATCGCCGACACCAACGCTCGCCGAGAGGAGCTGCGCTTGCCGGGGACTCGTCCGAGGAGCATGGTTCGACCTTCACGGGGTAGCTGGAGGGGCGGGGTGGGTGGGCTGCGGGCACGAACCGATCGGTCGGGCCCCAACGGTATTCTTACGGCGCGACACCTTGCGGGGGCAATGCCCCCGCCTCGTCGATAGACTCGGCAGAATTGGCCTGCTCGTAGATCGTGAGGCCCACAGGAATACTCAAGAAGAAGAAGAAGTGTCTCCAGTGCAGGGTGTCGATGACCAGGCTCTCCACCAGAATCCCCATGATGACAGCGACGGAAGCCGTGTACATCCCGACCTGTGGGCCCCGCCTGAGCACGCCGGCCAGTCCGTAGAACACACTGGCACCGAGCAGAGTCAGGAGCGCAAGCAGGCCAACCACGCCGTTCTCGAGCAGAACGCGAAGGTAGAGGTTGTGGATGTCCAGGCTGAAACGGGGGACCATGTATTGCCCCGGCCCGATCCCGAACAGGTTGCGATCAGCGAGCTCCAACGCGAATTGCTGGTTACCGAAGCGCTCTGCATCGTAGCTCTGGAAAGACAGCCTGCCGACGAGATAGGATCCGAGGTCCGTGGTCACGAGGAGGACGAAGATCCCGGCGACCAGCAGCGGCGATACGAAGGCCAGCCCTCTGACGAGGCGACGCCTCGCAATGGGCGCACGCACGAAGATCAATTCCAGCGCGAGGTAGACTACCAGAGACACCGCCAAGTGCACCCAGGCGCCCCGCGAGAACGAGAGCGTCACCCCGATGAGCGAGAGCGCTATTACGATCAGATATCGGAGCTTCATGCGCTCCGCGTGCACCAGCGCCGAGATTCCCAAGAAGATTGCTCCGACCAGGAACGGGCCGAATACGTTGGGATCCTTGAACGTGCTCTTGATGCGCGTCAGCGCGGCATCGCGGAAGTACGCCTCACTGTTGGGAAGGATCTGGAAGGCGGCAAGGACACCGATGGTGGCGGTGACCAGGGCCGCCAAGAGGTATCCGTCCCGCATGATTTCCGCGCCACGCCGGCCGAATTTGCCGAGGAAGCCCGCGAAGAAGACGAAATAGGCGAGCATGTACAGCGTGATGCCCAGAAAGAACCAGGACTCACCCAGGTTCCATGCCCACGCTGAGATCAGCGAGGCGTAGTTCGCGAGGACGAAGACGATCATGGATGCGAGAAACACGCCCGGCAGCCGCAGGGGCGAGGCCATGTGGCCGCTGACCAGCACGAGCGCCAGGACCGGGGGGAACAGAAGATCGCACAGAGCCGGCTCCACACTCACGAAGCTACTCGTGGCCAGGAGTAGCATCACCGCCAGAGCCACGAGTGGGGAGGGACGAGGACCGCTGTCCCGCCATTCCTCGTATTCGAAGGCTTCAGCGGGTCTCGCACCGTATGCGGAGGTCACCGTTGTCACTGGCTCCCCCGTGTCCCGCCCGCGGCTGGCGACCAGCCTTCGAAGCGGACGCCGCTCGGCCGAACACCGCCTTCAGCCCGACGCAACGCTGCAGACTTCCATCTTCGCATGATTCCGATCCGAACTCGAGCTCGACGAGCCGTACTCTCCGGCCTCTACCACAGCCGCCTGTACCGCCTCCTGAACACGCACACGCGCGGCGTCGGTGCAATCTTCACTCTCCATCATACACGACGCGGGAGGCCCCGGGAGGGGTTTGCGCCCAATCGCATCCTCGAGATCACGCCCCGCTTCCTCGATGAAACGATTCAGGTGACCCGGCGACTGGGCTATCAAGCCGTATCCCTGGACGAATGTCGGCGCAGACTCGTCGAGCGGGATTTCCGCGAGCCCTTCGTGCACTTCGCGTTGGACGACGGCTATGCCGACAATTACACGGACGCCTTCCCCGTCTTCCGCGAGCACGGAGTCCCCTTCACGATCTACGTCTGCCCGGGTCTGCTGGACGGCGGCGCACGCCAGTGGTGGAGAGACCTGGAGGACGTCGTGGCAGCGAATGACCGACTCGAGGTCGACCTGGGAGACGGGCCAGCGGAGCTGTCGTGTCTGACTCCTCGCCAAAAGCGTGGTGCCTTCGAGAAGGTTTACTGGACGCTACGGCGCATGCCGCACGAGCAGCAGTGGCAGACGTTCGACGACCTGTTCGCCCGCTATCGCCCGCAAGCGCCGTCCGCGCCCCCAATGCTCTCGCTGGAGATGATGGAGACCATGCGGGACAGCGGCCTTCTCACCGTCGGTGCCCACACACTCACGCACCCTGCGCTCAGCAAGCTCCCCAGACGAGCCGTGCTCGCCGAGATGGAGCAGAGTCGGAGCCGGCTCGCGGACTGGCTCGGCGTGATACCGCGTCACTTCTCCTATCCGTATGGTGATCCCGGGTCCGCCGGTCCGAGGGAGTTCGACGCCGCGCGAGAGGCGGGATTTGCTACTGCAGTCACGACTCGTAAGGGCGTGATCCACCCGGAGCACCGCGATCACCTGCACGCCCTTCCCAGGATCTCACTGAACGGAGACTACCAGCGGGCCTCCTACGTCGAGCTCTTCGTCAGCGGAGTCCCGTTCTGGCTGGATCCGAGCCTTCCTCGGATCGACGTCCGCTAGCCATCGTCGCGAGAATACGATCCGAGCACTTCGCGGTAGAAGTCGACGACCGCATCCACCATCTGCGAGGTCCGGAGGTGTAGCTTCACGTGGGTGTGCAGCTTCAACGCTCGGGCTTCGGCGGAGCCCGGGTCCGAGATGAGCTCGCTCATCGCATCGGCCAGGGCGCCAGCGTCGCCGGGCGGCAGCAGGACGTCGGAGTGAGGACCGAAGATCTCCGGAATGCCTCCGACGCGGGTGGTCAGGAGCGGGACTCTCGAGGCGAGCACCTCCAAGACGATGTAGGGAAGCGACTCCGCCAGCGAGGGCGTGACGACGCATCGTCCAAGCGCGAACGCATCCCTCGCCGGGTATATCGGAGGCGACAGGGTGACCGCGTCACCGAGCCCGAGCGCGTCGATCCGTGCGCGCAGCTCCGCTTCGTCGGGACCGGACCCCACCATGAGGAGCGAAGGCATCCCCGCAGACCGTAACCGTGCCATGGCTTCGAGCAGAACGAAGATTCCCTTGAGACGCCTGATTTCTCCCACGAAGACGAAGTCGTACTCCGGGGCCCCTTCCTGGACCGGCGTAAACTCCTCGTCGTGCAGTCCGTTGTATACGACACGCTGGGCGCAGCTCACGGCGCCGATCTTGTCCTCGTACGTTCGGCATGCGTAGTCGCTCTCGAAGAGTATCCCGTCCGTCCTACTCTTCAGGAGCCGTTCGAGCGTGAGATAGACGACTCCGGCCGGCGACCGCCAAGAGAAGTGAAGCGACCCCCCGTGAGGTGTGTAGACGGCTTTCGAGCCGATGGCGGGAGCCAACAGCCGCACGTACGCGGCTCCTTTCGCCCCATGCCCGTGCATGACATCTGCGCCGACCTGCCGACATATCTTCCCGAGCCCTCTGACCGCCGAGAGGTCGGACCAGCCGAGGGTCCTCTGCATCGGAACCGTGTGGATGCCGAGGGCGCAAACATCAGTTAGCTCGGCGAAGGCGGCCTCTGTCGCCACCTCGTCGAATCCGGTGCTACTTACGATCCCAACTTCCAGCCCACGCTCTGCCTGGCCTGTCACCAGGTCGCAGACGTGCCTGAACGCACCCCCCTTCGGAGCCCGAAGCACGTGGACGACCCGAAATGGGTCGAGCGTCGAGACACGTTCATCTGACATATTTGACACTAGCTCAGACGATGACCGGAATCCCAACAATCTGACAGGCTATGGGAGCAGTGCCCACATGAAAGCGCTCCAGCGCAATCTCGCTTACCTCGGAGCCCTGCTGGCGAGGCCTGCGTTGTTCGCCCTCTACTTCTTGTCGGGCTTCGTTCCTCGACGACCCGATCTGTGGGTCTTCGGCTCCTGGGGTGGGCGGCGATTCGCGGACAACGCGGCGGCGTTTTTCGTCTACTGCCAAGACGAGATTGCGAGCTCCGTCCGGTTGGTGTGGATTTCCCGTGAGAAGGACATCGTAAGGAGATTGCGGAGCGACGGATACGAAGCGTACCACACATGGTCGGCTCGAGGTCTTGCATCGTGCCTGAGAGCCGGCGTCTACCTGTTCGACAACTTCTGCAAGGACGTCAACTTCTGGACCTCGCGGTCTGCCCGGAAGGTGAACCTGTGGAGCGGCGTTCCCCTGAAGACCGTTGAGCGAGACATCGACAACCCGCGCAGCAGATATTACCGACTCTTTCACGGGACGCTGCCGGAGCGCGCTGCGCTGTCGATCATGATGCCGTGGCACGTCGAGCGGCCGGACCTGATCATCGCCACCTCGTCCGAAACCGCACGGGTCACGCAGCGTGCGTTCGCTCTGGAACCCGAGGCCGTCGCGATCACCGGTTACCCTCGAAACGACATCCTCTCTCGACGATCATCGATCGAACCGGATGTGAGGCGGAATTGGCCGGACTCGTTCCGGAAGGCGGTGGAGGCCGGCCGCTTCGTGTTCTTCTACCTCCCGACATACCGCGACAGCGGCAAGTCGTTTCTCGACGTGGATTGGCAGGAAGTGGATCGGCTCATGCGACGACGCAACGGGAGCTTCTTCCTGAAGCTCCACCCGGACGACCGCTCCGCGCTCCAAGCCAGTGGCGAGCATGTGGCGGAGCTGCCACAAGGAATCGACATCTACAGCCTTCTCCCCGCGACGGACGTCCTGATCAGCGACTATTCCTCGATCATCTTCGACTACATGCTCCAAGAGAAGCCGATCATCCACTATCTGCCCGATTTGGACGAATTTCGCACGAGCAGTCGATCACTGACGTTCGATCCGACCGAGATCGCCGTCGGTCCGGTATGCGAGACGGGGCCGGAGCTCATCCAGGCGCTCGCCGACCTACTGGAGGGCGTCGAGACTGACGCCGGAGCTCGAGCCCGGTGGGCCGCCACACGGCGGAGGATGAACCTGCATCGGGACGGAGCGTCCAGCCTACGGGTCCTCGCGGCCATCAGGGACAGGTTCCCGGACTTGTGGCCCGGGCAGACGATGGAGTCGGAGCCCGCAAGATGACGAGGCCGGCACGGCCCTTCGCTCGAATGGGCACGGCAGCGTGACCTCGATTCGGGAGCGCGTGCGCTCGCGAATCGACCACGGGGTCGTGCAACTC
Organism: Gemmatimonadota bacterium; assembly: GCA_050050215.1. Lineage (GTDB taxonomy): Bacteria > Gemmatimonadota > Gemmatimonadetes > Longimicrobiales > Gaopeijiaceae > UBA2982. The sequence continues at coordinate 1,695 of JASFUR010000110.1, read as the reverse complement.
GTCCGTGGATCAGGCTTCATCTTTGCCTGTAGGGTCTCGGGGGCGGTACTCGCCCTCCTCACCCAATGGGTGCTCGCGCGCTGGCTCGGTGCCGAGGGCATGGGCAGCTACCTGCTCGCGTACTCGTGGTGCATTCTCGTCGCGCGGCTGACCGGCCTGGGCTACAACAGCGCTTCCCCTCGGTTCCTCGGCCAGGGCATCGCCCTGGGAAACCGTGAAATCATTCGCGGATTCGTCAGCTCCACCACGAGGACCGTCCTAGGGTTGGGCGCGAGCGCGGCACTGATCGGTGGAGGCGCGGCCTTCCTGATCCTGTCCGGCTCCGGCAGCAGTCCCTGGCCAATGGTCATCGCGTTTGCCGCCGTGCCCATCATGGCCGCCTGCGGAATCCTCCAAGGGTTCGCGCTGTCGTTTTCTTGGTTCCGGGCCACCTTCCTTCCCAACCAGGTCCTCCGGCCGGCTGTCTTCCTCGCGGCCGTCGCCGTCCTCTGGGCGCTCGGAAAGGACGTCTCCGTTGCCGGCGTCATGCTGCTGCAGGCCGGGGCCATGGCCATCGCTCTGGCAACGCTGCTGGCGGCCATCGGCGGCAAGCTGCGGCGCGAGGTCACCGGTGTGACCCCCAGCTACGAGGTCGGGCTCTGGACCCGCACGGCGGTAGCCCTCCTGGTCGTCTCGCTGTTTCGAGACTACCTGCCCGAGCTGAGCATCATCGTCGCCGGCTTCTATCTGTCGCCCGAGGAGATCGCGGTCTTCACCATCGCCTACCGGATCGCCTCGCTCATCGCGTTCGTCCTGTTCGCGGTGGACTCCTTCGCAGCCCCTCGCTCGGCGCAGGCACTGGCCGCCGGGGACCTGGAGGGGCTCCAGAAGTTCGTCGAGCGCGCGACTCTGTTGGCGTTCGCCGTCTCCGCCGGCGCCGTGCTGGGCTTCTGGATCTTCGGGCGGTGGGCTCTGGGACTCTTCGGCGCCGAGTTCGTCGAGGGATACCCGCTGCTGCTGATGATCGGGGTCGCGCAGCTCGTGAAAGCGTCCGTGGGTCCCGTCATACCGCTCCTGACCATGGGCGGCCATGAGAAGGCCTGCCTGAAGGTCTACGGCGCCGCCCTGGTCATGGTCGCTCCGCTCGTCAGCGTCCTGGCGAACACGTGGGGAGCCGAAGGAGTCGGCATCGCGGTGACGGGCGTGATCATCATTTCGTCCGTCGCGCTGAATCGGATGGTTCGGAGCCTGGTTGGCATCCGCTCATCGATCTTCGCCGTCTTGCTCGGGCGGTAGCCGCCAGCCGGCGAGAGTTGCCCGCGCCTACTCCGACCCGAAGCCGTCGATGATCTCGACGATCTTCTCGCCAATGATGTCCTGAGTGTCCATGGTCGTCGCCCCGATGTGCGGGGTGAGGATCACGTTCGGCAGCGGAGCCAGCCGCGAGATCTCGCCCTCGCCTTCCCGCTCGTGGACGTCCAGGCCCGCGCCCGCAAGCCGACCACTCTCCAGCGCCTCGAACAAGGCGTCCTCGTCGACCACTCCCCCACGAGCGAGCGTCACCAGAAGGGCGCCAGACTTCATCTTCGCGAGCTCGGGGTGACCAATGAGGCGCGTCGTGGCCTCGTTCAGGGGGACGTGGATGCTCAGGAAGTCGGACTCCGACAGGAGTACGTCGCCCGACTCGAGCTCGATGCCCTGGTCTCTGAAGGAGGT
>JASFUR010000109.1:0-9108 GCA_050050215.1 Gemmatimonadota bacterium | reverse complement strand
CGCCTCGAGCGTGAACTCGGCTTCCACGTCTCCGGGCGCATGCCGGGAGGGATCGAACTTGTCATCCCTGAGCGGGAACTCCGGCCCTCCCCCGTACATGCGCCAGAGCTTGGACCCCTCTGTCTGGAGCACGAAGACGTCGTGCGTGTCCCAGTGCGGCTTGAAGCCCTGCGCGTTCGGCGGTGTCACGTAGATGTTCGTCTGTGTGCGGGCGGTCGCCTGGCGGGCGAGCTCGTGGCACAGGCGCCGCATGCCTTCGTGCCTGTCGTGCAGCGCGCCGAAGACGACCGTCGCGCCTTCCGCGAAGAGTCGGGCGACCTGCACCGGATCGACCATCTGGTCTCGCCACAGATACTCGGTGACCGGTACGTCCTGGTCGGCGCGCACGAGCTTCACGCCGGGGTGCTTGATCGCGTGCGTGCCGAGGATCTCGTCGAGCTCGGAGAGCGAGAGCAAGCCCGAGAAGCGACTCCGGTCGGAGCTCTCGGCATGGTACCAGCTCCGGCCCAGCCGCTCGGCCACGAAGTCGGCGGAATCGCCGAGCCCGAGGATCCAGGCGAGCGCGTCGGACTCCAGGGTGGGCGTGCCGTGGCTGCTCACGTCGAACCTCGGTCGGCTGGACCCTCAGTCCTTCTCAGTCGCGCAGTAGTCCGAGAAGTCCTGGTCGACGACGGGCTCGTCCGCGCCGTCCGAGTCGGCGCTAGGCTCGTCGCCCACGTCGCTGTCGCAGGAGGCGCTCTCGCATCCGACCGTATACCCCAGCAGTCCGCTCAGGGCCGCCATCGCCCCGAAGCGCCCCAGGAAGGTGCGCCGCTCGATGCCGCGGGACTCGATGTCCTCGGGCGTGATCTGCGACAGGGGCTTCTGCTCGTCCATGACAGGAAAGATATCGACGCCCGCGATCCGCTGCGAGGAGGCTGTCATACAGGCGCCGCCCTCAGGTCACGCATGACCAGAACGTCATACCTCACACCCGAAACCGGAGAGCTTCCGATGGCCATCACCCGCCGGAGTAGCCTCTTCTCCATTCTGGTCCTCAGCACCGCCCTCGCCGCGTGCGAGCCGTCGACCGCCCCGGACGTAGGCGTGGACTTCGACAGCGAGGCCACCCTGGACGCCTACCAGGAGATGGACAGCCTGCTCGCTTCCCCGTCCCTCGCCGCGCTGGATGCCCTCGCGGGCCGGACCCCGTTCGGCGCGTCACCCGCCGGCGTCGACGCCCTCGCCGCCTTCCGCGCCGCCTCCGCAGCGGACGACGGCCGTGCGTTCGCGCTGGCTCTGGCCGAGCGCATGACGGAGATCGACCCGACAACCGCCGGCCCTGCCGCGGCTCCGATCATCTCCGACTTCCACCGGGGAACGACGTTCGTCTACGATGCGGAGTCCGACCAGTATGTCGCGGACCCCGGTCGTGATGACGCGCCGGAGACCGGCGTCCGGTTCGTGCTCTACGAGACCGACCTCTTCGGTAGCCCCGTCTCCGAGGACGAGATCGGCTACGCGGACCTGGTGGACGAGGGGGACGACAGCGCCGAGGACGTCGCGCTGCACCTGACCGTCTTCGCCTACGAGACCACGGTCCTGGACTACCGCACGACGCTGGACATCCAGCAGACCGGAGGCACGCTCGGCGTGCACGGCTTCCTGTCCGATCCCGACGGCGGACGACTCGACTTCGATATCGACGCCACGTCGACTCAGGTCGGTGAGGGGGACCCGATGCTCGACGTCGCCTTCGAGCTCGCGGTCGACGAGCACGACTTCTCCATCAACGGCACGGTCAGCGGGGTCGACGACAACGTGGAGGGAGACGGAACGGTCGAGCTCACCGTCCGCCACGCGGACGACTCGATCCGGCTCGACGTCGAGGGGGAGGCCGGTCAGATCGACGGCTCCGTCTTCGTGAACGGCTCGCTCTTCGCGACCGTCACGGGGGACGCCTCGGACCCGGACATCGCCTCGGCGACCGGCGATCCGCTCACGCTCCGCGAGCTCCTCGTCCTGCACCGCATCGTGGACGGAGCCGAGGACGTGTTCGACTTCCTCGAGGATCTGCTCGACCCCGTGGACGAGCTCGTCTTCCTCGCAATCATCCTCTAGAAATCCGTGGACTCCGGCCCGCCGAGGGCACATCTTCGGGCGACCTCGCCCGCCGGCGGGCCGGATCCCGCACTTCACAGAAGGGACGACCCCATGCGCCGCATACCAGCACTGACGTTCGTGACCCTCCTGCTCGCCGCACCCGCGCTGCGGGCTCAGGAGTCGACCACCCGCGGCTTCAATTGGGGTTTGCACTTCGGCGGAGCGACGCTGACGGTCGAGGACGGCGACCGTAACGACGCCGGTGGCGGCGGGATCTGGCTCGGCTACGGCTTCAACCGGACGGTGCAGCTCTTCGTGCAGCTCGACGGGGCACAATTCGACGTCGAAGACTCCGACGTCCAGGGCGATTGGACGATGGGGCACGGCGACCTGGGAGTCCGCTTCCACTTCGCCAACTCGCTGCGGAGCTGGGTCCCGTACCTCCAGGCCGCGCTGACGGGACGTGTGGTCGGCGTGGACAACCCGACCATCAACGGGAGCTCCGAGCCGGACGCAGCCCTCATCGGTGGAGGCCTGACGCTCGGGGGCGGTCTGCTCGTCTACTTCAGCGAGACGTTCGCCCTGGACGTTCAGCTCGACTGGACCGGCGGCACGTTCACCCAGCTGGAGTACGGGAACGTCACCATCAACGACCTCGACCTCGACGCGACGTCGACGCGCTTCAACCTGGGCCTGAACTGGTGGCCCTAGACGCGCGGAGCTAGTCGTCCCCGGAGTCGCGGAGCCGCTCCAGAGTCGCCTGCTGCTGGGGACTCAGGAGGTTCTTGATGCGCACCAGCATCTCGAGGTGCCTCTCCTTGATCTCCTGCTCGGTGTCGAGGACGTTGCCGAGCTGATCCATCGCGCGGTCCAGGTCGACCCTGGTCCCGCTCATGATCTCGGTGAGCTGCTGCATCTCGTCGAGCAGCTCCCACTGCAGGCGCACGACCCGGCCCTGCAGGTCTCCGATCAAGCCGCTGATCGCGTCTCGCTGCTCGTCCGTCAGGTCGATCGCCCGCCGGTGCTGCATGATGAGCTCAGGTGGGAAGAGCTCGCTGAAGAGCGGGTCGTCCGGAAGGGTTGTCTGCGGCTCCTGCGCCGAAACGCCGGCGGCCGCCATTCCGACGGCAACGACCGCAACGAGAACCGCCTGGCCGAGCCTCCTCATAGGTTCTCCTCCTCCGGTGACGCCGAGGTCGACGGGAAGCTGGACGGGTCGATGCCGCGCAGCGGCTCGCCGATCGACGGAACGGACCGCATCAGGTCCATGCCGGGAACGTCGAGCAGACTCGACGTCGGCGAGCTCCAGGCGCCTGCGGCCGTCTCGCTCGTGTAGGCGGCGACCAGACGCTCGAAGTCGTCCTCTCCGCTCGGTGCGCGGTCGACCAGGATGAGCGCCGCGACCGCGGCCGCCACGGCGGCCGAAGCCCAGGCTCCGAAGCGCACGAACCGGCGGTGCGCACGCACGCGCGCTCCCGAGCCGGCGCCGACAACCACCTCGAGCGCGGGCGTCTCGTCGGCGCGGCGCTTCGCCTCCGCCATCATCGACTGGAAGTCGGGCACGCTCCCGGACGCGCGCGTGTCCGCGCGGAGATCCTGGAACGCCTCCCTCATCCGATCGTCGTCTGTGTGCTTGGTCACGGGGCTCCTCCACCCACGTCTTCCGGGGAGAGCAGGCTCCTGAGCCGTTTCTTCCCGCGCTCATAATGTACCCGGGCCGAGCCCAGGGATACCTCCATCACCTCGGCCGCTTCCCGGATCGTCAGATCCTGGTAGAAGACGAGGTGCAACGTCTCCCTCTGGCGGTCGGGGAGCTCCCCCAGGGCCGCCAACAGGCGCCGTCTGCGCTCCGAGCGCTCGTGCATCTCGTCCGGTCGCGGCACCTCCGGGCCCGCCTCGGCGGGCTCCCTCGCGAGCAACTCGACCCGCTCCACCTGCGAACGGGCTCGACGCCGGTGCTCGCGAGCCGTCTGCCGGATCACGCCGAACAGCCAGGTGCGGAACGACGACCGTCCGCCGAAGCGGGCCCTGCCCGAGATGACCTTCACGTATGTCGTCTGCAAGACGTCCTCGGCGTCGGCGTCCACCCAACCGCAACAGCTCAGCGCCCAGGCGAAGCTGTCTTCGTGGAGCCGCTCGAGCTCGGCCTCGAGCTCGGACGGGCCGAGCTCAGCCGAGGCCATCGCGTAGCCACGGATGCGTGTCCCTCACGAATGAGTGACTCGAGAAGCGGTCGTATATGACTCGCGCGAGCTCAGGGCGCGCCGAGCCGGATCGGCATGGTCATGGCGCCGTTCCCGGCCGAATCCCAGGCGGCGAAGCGGACCCAGGCCTGCCCGGTCGCGTCGAACGGGATCGTGAACGTCTCGCTGCCGAACGCCGGTAAGTCGGTGGCCGACATCCGGCGCGTCGTCGTGTTCGTCCCGTCCCCATATACGACCTCCACGAAGTCGAGCGGGAACGTCCACTCCACGTCCGCGACGACGCGCATGTTCGCCCCGCTCCCCTCGTACCGATGCGACGGGATGAGCACCTCGCCCGACGTGACGAAGTAGTCGCCCTGCTTCAGCGCGTCGATGATGGGCTGATACGTCCCCGGCTCGGGCAGGTCGCCGATGCGCAGGTAGCTGACCGGGCCGGTGCCGTAGATGTCGTCTCCCGGCGACATCCGGTACGTCTCGGTAATCGCGAGCAGATACTTGGGCTGCAGCTCCGTGTCCGCGATCCAGTTGTTCATGTCGTCCAGCAGTGGGATCACGCGCTTGCCCGAGAGCCGCACCTCGGAGAGGTCCGAGCCCATGCCCCATCGCCAGCCGACGCCGTGGTACCGGTCGTTGAGGAACTGGGGCGTCTCGCGGATCGCGTCGGGATAGCCGGTCGAGCCCTTCGTGCGGGGGTGGGGCCCGTACACCAGCATGTCCTCGCGCTCGATCATCGTGAGCATGTCCTCCACGCTCCCGATGTTGTACATGCGCCCGTACTCGGGGTGCTCGGTCACCAGCGGGGTGCTCGGCGCACGCTCGTCGACGTAGTAGACGGGGTGCGAGAAGAGCAGATCCCAGTGCCCGCCGAAGAGATTGCTGTTCTCCATCTCCGGCAGGATCATGAACGTGTCGTCCGAGTGCCGCTCGGCACCGCGGAAGAGCCAATCCTGCTCCTCGAGCTGCGTCGCGTCCCGCGGCCGGTCGACCGGCCCGGCGATGTCGATGCCGGCCGCCCTCAACGCCTCGAAGTCCGACAGCCGCGAGTCGACGCTCCCGGTCGCCATGAGCGTGCGGCCGAAGTCGGTGTGGTAGTGACTTCCCATGACCTGGTAGCCGGGAAGCGGCCGGTAGACGTCGCCGTTCGTGAACGCGAGCGCGGCCTCGAAGGCATCCCCGCGCGTCGGCAGGAAGTAGGCGGCCATGTGCTGCTCGGTGCCGGGCGGGGCGCTGTAGAGCGACCAGTTGGCGAGGTAGCGCTCGACCACCTCCTGCTCGCCCTGCCGGATGCCGAAGCTGAACGCGTCCTCCGTGTCCTTCCGATACCAGTCGTAGCCCACGTTGATGGCGACCTCGCGGGCCCAGAAGAACGTGTGCGGCGGCGGAAACGCGGCGATTGCGGCGCCCCCGACCTCAGCCACGACGAGGCGGTTGGCGGCGCGCAGCGCGACCGGGTCCTCGTTGACCGGTCCGAGGAGACCATATGCCTGCGGCTCGTTGGCCACGTCGCGCCAGCGCACCCGGGTGTCGTCGCCGAGCGGGAGACCCGTCAGGCCCACGTCGTACTTGTAGGCCACCGACGGACGGTCCGTCGATGCGATCGCCTCGACCCGAATCAGGCTCGTGCCCTCGTGGACGCTTACGACGAGGTCGCCGGTGAACGAGCCGAGCGTCATGCCCCCGAAGACTACGCTCAGCCGCCGACCGTCACTCCGGACCGAGCAGCCGGAGGCATCGTAGCTCGCCGTGGCCCGACGGATCTCGTCGGGCGAGCGGGGAAGGCCCGGCTGGCCCGCGACGCCCTCGGCCGGCGGCGGGTTGCCGCGGCGGACCTCGTCGCGCAGGTCGAGTGGCGCATCCCAGAAGACGTCCCACTTGTAGCGATCCACGACCTCCTGTGTCAGCTCGACGCCCAGATCGCGCAGGGGCGCCAGCTGCTGGTTGCTGATGCGGCGGTAGCCCTCGACCACGCGGAACTCGATGCCCAGATCGGTCGCGACGGGCGCCCAGTCGGTGTTGGGGCTGGGCCTCAGGGCGAGCTCGTCGATGGTGGGCACGCCGTCGTGGATGCCGAAGCGTAGGCTCACCTGCTCACGGCCCGTGCCGGCCCACTCCACGGCCAGGACCGGGCCCGAGAGGCGAGCCGTCAGGTCTGCGCGACGGACGTAGCCGCTCATGTCGCAGCTGAGCGACGCCTGCGCCGTCAGGCTGACGGGCATGAGAGCGAGCGCGGCGAGGACGGCGACCGGCGTGCCGAGATCGGCCAGCTGGCGGGGCATGTACGGGGCTCCTTGAGTGCGCGTGGGGCTCCAACGAGGAGGATTGTACGCGCTTCGCCACGCCGGAGGCCACCGTCGCGGCCCCAGATCCCTCAAGGGGCCCGCAGTCTCCCCGAAGTGATGTCCAACGGCTCGGGCGGCCCCTCCAGACGGAAGCGCCATGCCCTGCGCTCCCCGTCGGGTGCGCGTGTCAGTAGCAGCATCTCCGTCACGGGGTCCAGGAGGTCGACGGCCACGAGCCGGCCCCCGTAACGCACAGCCACGGACGGCACCGGCGTGTGGCCGACCACGTGCATGTCCGCCCCGAAGTTCTCGAGCGTTCGATCGAGCGCGGCGCCGAGCGTGTCCGACTGCACGTAGCCGCGGTACCAGAGGATGCTGTTCTCGTCGAAGACGAGCGCCTGCCGCCGCGCGATGGCCGCCGAGTCCATGACGATGACCTGGTCGTACTGGTCCCTGACCGCCTCGGCGAGGGTCGAGTCGCTGGTGAGCGCCATGGTGCTGTCCGACCATCGGTAGAACAGGTCCTCGGCCAAGAAGGATCGTAGCGAGTCGTTGACTGCGGCCACTGAGTGGGGGCGCAACTCCGGGACCACTCCCCCGTGGGCCATCAGAACGCCATCGACTTCCATGAGGCCGGGCCGGCCGGCGAGCCAGCGCCCCAGCACGGTGGTCCGGATGTCGAACATCTCCTGGTACGAGACCCCGTGGAGCCGTGCAACGAGCTGCTCCTTGGCCGAGACGTACCTGAGATCGTCGGTGAAGATCATGGTCTCGTGGTTGCCCAGCACGACGTGCGCTCCGCCACCGGCAACGCGCGCCTCTCGCTCGAGCCTGTACAGGAACCAGAGCGTGCGTGTCACGTCCGACCCCCGGTCGAAGAGGTCTCCGAGGAAGACGACGTGCCGCCGGCCTCCGGTCCAATGCGTGTCCGCGTCGATCAATCCGGCGTTGGTGAGGAGCTGTCGGAGGTGGTCGAACTCCCCGTGCGTATCCCCGACGACGAAGAGCGAGTCGATGCCGGACAGCTCACCCGTCTCTCGGGGCCGGTCTTCTTCGAGGAAGAGCGTCGTCGAGTACAGGGGATCCTCGCCGGCCGCACCGTAGCGGAGCTCGACGTCGGTGTGCGGCCGGGGGAAGGTCGTGTAGTGGCTCCCCGCGGCGGGTGTGGAAACGTCGAGAAGGACCGAGTCCCCCGCGAGGACCCGCAGCACGCCCACCTTGGAACCCTCGGTCAGCCAGCCGACGCCGATCACCCCGTTCGTATCGGTGACACGGAGGCCGTACTCGCCGTCGATGGCCGTCTGCGCGGCCAGGGGCCGGGCGGCGCCCAGCGCGCCGACGCCGACCGCAGCCAACGCCATCGCCAGCACGAGCACACGCACCATGCGCGCACGGGTTCGCCCGCGTCCGCTCGTCGTCAGCGCTGTTCTGTACATGGCTCGGCTCCGCGGCCGGGCGAGAGTCGGCTAGAAGGTGTAGTACCGCCCCCTGTCGAGCCCTCGCAGGAACGTCTCGAGGCGGTACCACACGTCGTCGATCTCGTCGCGCGTCAGACCCACCTGGACGATGCCGTCCCGTTCCCGTACCCCACGACGTGGGTCGGTGTTTTCGGTGGGGGGAACCCGGACGAGCTCCTCGTCCCGGATCTCCCACTGCGCCATGACGCCGAGCGTCTCGTGTAGCTGCTCCTCGGTGATGCCACGGAGCCTCTCGACCGTCGCGGCAGGAAAGCGGTCCACGAGAAGGCTGCGCCACCGCGTCCCGCGCTCGCTGTCGATGCTGTTGAATGCGACGCCGTTGTCCACCACGAAGACCCTCGGATCCGACGAGAAGCTCGAGATGAGCACGTTGCCCGTGTTCGAATCGCTGTGCCGGATCAGGTAGGTCAGCAGGTTGGCGTTCGCCCAACTCCGAGCGTAAGCGGGATCGGAGTTGAACCGATCCTCGTCCCAGACGTCCTCGTCCGTGACGAAGTTCACGAACGACTGGAGCACGACGAGGACCGAGCGCGCCCGCCGGAATGTGGGGTCGATGTCGTCGTTCAGGGTCCGGTACCAGTCGAGTGACACGGCCCTCATCACCGTCGGAGGAACGACCACCTCGTCGTCGGCCAGGAAGAGGCGCTGGATCTCGTAGGCCGCGACCTCGTACCGGGGCACGTTGTTGAAGGCCTCTCCACCCCGGGGCGCGGGAGCCCACTTGGTGAGAACGGTGGTGCCGCCGAAGTCCAGATTGACGCGCATGGTACGGTCCCCCTGGAAGCGCGTTCCGGCAAGGTCGTCGGGCAGCTCGAAGGGAGCCGACTCCAGCAGATACTCGATCGAATCGATCGGGAGCTGGATGTTGAGGGTCTGCGATGCCGATCCGGTCGGGACCGCACACGCGGCCAGGACCAGAAGCGTCAGCGGAGTCCTCACTCTGTGTCTCATTGCACGCCTCCTCGGGTCTGAGCCTCGTCGAGCACCGCCACCGGCTCCTCGCCTCCCGGCAACGCGAGCGGGAGCCGCACGGTGAACGTCGTCCCCACGTCGAGCTCGCTGTCC
>JASFUR010000108.1:0-9114 GCA_050050215.1 Gemmatimonadota bacterium | reverse complement strand
TCGATGGAGCGGCCGGGGAGGCGTCACGGGCCGCTACCCGTGTCGCCGGCGGGGCATCGACGGGCCGGGTGAGGCGCGCCGCCACGTAGCCCGCTGTCCCGTCGGTGAGGCGGACCCGGAGATAGTCGCCCGTCGCCGCGAGCACACGAGCCGAGGCCTCCCGGGACAGCTCCCGCAGAATGGGGGCGTCCGTTCCCGGAGCCGCCCTCAAGCGGAGGCCGTCGGCCGCGGGGCCGACCCATCCGCCGAGCTGCTCGAGGTCGGCCGTGAGCACGGGTAGCGCTCCAGTGGGTGGCCGCAGGAAGGGCAGGGGGTCGATCGCGCCTCGGCCGCTCCGGTACACTCCGAAGTGCAGGTGTGGCGGCGTCGTGCGCGCATTGCCGGTGTTCCCCACGAAGCCGAGCGTGTCCCCGACCTCGATCCGCTCGCCATCGACGACTGCCTGGCTATCGAGGTGCGCGTAGTAGACCCGTGCGTTGTGGATGTCGTCGCGCACCCAGACGACCTTCCCGCCCAGGTTCGTGATCCCGATCCTGTACGCCCGACCTGGAGCGGCAGCCAGCACGGGCGTGCCTCGGCGCGCGAAGATGTCGACGCCTTCGTGACGTCGCGCCCCGGCGTCACGGTCGGCGCCGAAGAAGCTCTGGATGGCGCGGGTGTCGCGACCCGCCACGGGGAATGAGAGCTGCGACTCGAGCTTCAGGCTCACCCGGTAGCGGCCCTGCCGCAGCAGCTCGGGTTGGATGCGCAGCACGAACTCGCCGCCCCGCCAGGGCTCGTGAACGAAGGAGACCGGAACGCCGTCCGACGACACGACGGGTCGGGCAATATCGGCCTCGTCGTCCGCTGCGCGGAACAGGTCGACGAAGACCCGCGCCCGCTCGTCGCCGGAGAAGGAGATCTCGGCCGCGAGCTTGCGGCCCCGGGGCACAGCGACCCGATATGCCACCGCGTCGGGCTCGCCGGCCAGGACCCGGCCTTCCTCCTCGAACGGGAGAGACACGGGAACCGCCTCGGACATGGCCACCCGACCGGTTCGGATCCATTCGCGCCCGAGCGCGGTTGCGGCGAGACCCGACTCCTTCAAGGACTCCGCATAGGCCTCGTGAGGTGTCATGTCACGGAAGGGAATCCGTACCTCTTCGGCAGGCTCACAGCCGGCCAGGAGCGCGACCCCCAGGGCGCCTGCACGCCACGCCATGCGCATCCTCGAGCCACATCCCGTGGGGGGTGAGTTGGTCGCCGTCGTCTCGGTGGTCATGGGGGCCCATCCAGAGGGTGGCCGATGCGCGTGGATCGAAGCTGGCTCCCCGGACGGCCGGGGGTCAAGCGCGGGAGCCGGGCCGGCGGTGGGGCGGAGCCGCGCTCCACGGTGTCGAGTCGTGGGCAGTGGCACAGTACCCGTGACCCACGCGGTGAATTGAACGCGGGCGGCCGGGCCGGTTAGCTTTCATGGCTCTCCCACCGTCGTATGCTCCTCCCGCAGGGTCCCGCACGTGGTACGTATCGCCGAAATCGAATCCGGAAGCATCGCCGAGGAGCTCAGCCTCGAGATCGGCTCGCGGATCGTGCGCATCAACGGCGAGCCGGTACGCGACGGCATCGATCTGACGTTCCTGCTGTCGGACGACTCCGTGGAGCTCGAGACCGTGTCGACGGGTGGCGAGCATACGGTCTACGAGTTCCAGCGGGAGCCCGGCGCATCCGTGGGGATCGTCCCCGAGCCGGACGCGATCCGGGAGTGCGCGAACAAGTGCGTGTTCTGCTTCATCGACGGCAACCCGGAGCACGCGCGCCGCACACTATGGCTCCGCGACGACGACTTCCGTCTCTCGTTCACCTACGGGAGCTACGTCACGCTGACCAACCTGGGGCCGAAGGGCCTGCGGCGTCTGGTCGACCAGCGCATCTCGCCTCTCTACGTGAGCGTGCACGCGACCGAGCCGGAGGTTCGGGAGCGGCTTCTGGTGAACTTCCGCCGTGCGGGACTCATCATGGAGCAGCTGCAGGAGTTGATCGACGGCGGGCTCGAGATCCACACGCAGGTCGTGCTCTGCCCGGAGTGGAACGACGGGGAGCACCTCGACCGCACCATCGACGACCTCTGGGCCCTGGGGCCGTCCATTCGCTCGCTCACGGTCGTTCCGGTCGGCCTCACGCGGTACAACCTCGAGCGGCCCGTCCGACTCCTCACCGCCGCCGAGGCCGGCGCGGTCATCGACCGGGTGGACCGGGCGCGCGCGCGGTCCCTGGCCGAGCGGGGCATGGGCTGGTGCTACTCGGCCGACGAGATGTACCTGATCGCCGGACGACCCGTGCCCGACCTTTCCTACTACGACGACGGAGCCCTCTACGAGAACGGCGTCGGCGCCGTGCGGGGCCTCCTCGAGGCGTTCGAGAAAGGCCTCGAGGACCTGCCGCGCTTCGAGGGACGTCGCATCCGGCTCGTGACAGGAGCGTCCATGGCTCCGTTCTTCCGCGAGCGGGCGATGCGGCTCGGTGAGGCGACCGGCGCCACGGTCGACGTCGTCGAGGTCACCAACGAGTACTTCGGTCCGACCGTCACGGTGGCTGGGCTCCTGGGGGGACGCGACATCCATGCCGCGCTCGGCGAGCCACGCGAGGGGGACCTCGTCCTGCTCCCCGCCGAGGCGCTGAACGCCGACGAGGTCTTCATCGACGACCTGCCGATGTCGGAGCTCGCCGCGAGCCTGCCGGGTGTCGAGCTCCGGACCGGCCATGAGGTGATCGAGGCGCTGAAGGCTTCGTGAGCACACGACTTCCCGTGGTCGCCGTGGTGGGGCGGCCGAACGTGGGCAAATCGACGCTGTTCAACCGCGTCGTAGGTAGCCGGGTCGCCATCGTAGACGACCGCCCGGGCGTGACGCGGGACCGCAACTTCGCCCGCGCGGACTGGGCAGGTCGTGAGTTCTTCATCGTGGACACCGGCGGCGTGATCGAAGGCAGCGACGCTCCGATCGACCGCGCGATCCGGGCACAGGCGCTCGTCGCGGTCGAAGAAGCCGACGCGATCCTCTTCGTGGTCGACGCCAAGGACGGGGTCCATCCGCTCGACGAGCTGCTCGCCGAGGTCCTCCGCAAGACGGCCAAGCCGGTCGTGCTCGTCGCCAACAAGCTGGACAACCTGCCGGCGGACCAAGGCCACCACGGCTTCTGGTCGCTCGGCATGGGCGAGCCCGTCCCCCTGAGCGCGATCTCCGGGAAAGGCTCGGGCGACCTCCTCGACAAGATCGTGGCCCACCTTCCCGAGGCCGCCCCGGACGAGAGCGTCCCCGACCGGATCCGGGTCGCGGTCGTCGGGAAGCCCAACGTGGGCAAATCGAGCTTCATCAACCGCCTCCTCGGCGAGGACCGGGTGGTAGTGTCCGACGAAGCGGGCACGACCCGCGACCCCGTCGACACGCCGTTCGCCTACCACGGCAGGACGCTGGTCTTCGTGGACACCGCCGGGCTCCGGCGTCAGAGCCGGGTGAAGGACAACCTCGAGTACTACAGCGCGATCCGTACCGACCGGGTCGTGCACGCCGCGGACGTCTGCATCGTCATGGTGGACGCGAGCGAAGAGGAGCTGCACGCCCAGGACATCCGCATCGCGCAGACGGCGTGGGATGCCGGCAAGGGCGTGATCCTGCTCGCGAACAAGTGGGACCTGGTGGAGAAGGAGACGAATACCGCGCCCCAGTGGGAGAAGCAGGTACGTGCGCGGATTCCGTTCCTGCAGTGGGTCCCCATCGTCTTCATGTCGGCGTTGACGGGCCAGCGGGTGCGGAAGTGCCTCGACCTGGTGCTCGAGGTCGAGGCCGAGAGGCACCGACGCATCGAGACCCACGAGGTCAACGACGTGGTGGAGCGCCTCGTGGGCCGGCAGCCCCCGCCGCACCACCGCGGGCGCCGCATCAAGGTGAAGTACGCGACCCAGGTCTCCGTGGCGCCTCCGACGTTCGCGCTCTTCACGAACTATCCGAAGGCGATCCCCGCCCACTACATTCGCTACCTCCACAACGGCTTCCGCGAGGCGTGGACGTTCATGGGAACGCCCATCCGCCTCAGGATCCGCAGCAGCAGGGACTAGAGACCACCCGACGCCATCGTGACCTACGCCCTTCTCGTGCTCGCGTACCTCATCGGGGCCATCCCGACGAGCTACATCATCGGAAAGGCATTTCACGGCATCGACCTGCGGGAGCATGGATCGGGCAACCTGGGGGCCACGAACGCTTTCCGGATCCTCGGTGCGAAGTCGGCGATCCCCGTGGTGCTCCTGGACATGGCCAAGGGCTTCGTGCCGGCCTGGTTCTTCGGAGACCTCGCGGGCGTGGGTTTCGGCTGGACCCTCGCGTTCGGCTCGGCCGCCATCCTGGGCCACATGTTCAGCGTCTGGGTCGGATTCAAGGGAGGGAAGGGGATGGCGACGAGCGCCGGCGTGTTCGTGAGCCTCGCGCCGTGGGCCGTCCTCGGAAGCCTGGTCGTCTGGCTCGCCCTGACGTTCGGTACCGGCTACGTGTCGCTGGGATCGATCGTCGCGGCGATCCTCACACCGATCCTGGTGGCGCTCACGCCGCACGAGGGCGGCGACACGCTGCTCTGGTTCTCGGTCGCGCTCGCCGTCGTGGTGGTCTGGGCCCATCGGTCCAACATCGGCCGGTTGCTGCGCGGCGAGGAGAACCGGTTCGGCCGGCACGGCAGCGCCGCGGATAGCGCCGCGGGTAGCGCCGCGGGTAGCGCCGTCCAGGACGCCGGCGCGGGGCGGACCGGCGGGGAGACCGACACGTGAGCGCGGCGGCCCGCTGCACCGTCGTGGGCTCCGGCGCCTGGGGAACGGCGCTCGCGACCGTCCTCACGCAGAAGGGTCACGATGTGACTATTTGGTCGTTCGAGGACGAGGTCGCGGCGTCGATCAACGCGGGGGGCGGCAACCCGTATCTGGCGGACATCGCCCTTCCGTCGGGCTTGAAGGCCGACACGGACCTCGCCCGAGCGCTCGAAGGGGCCGAGCTCGTCGTGTCCGCCACCCCCTCGCAATTCGTGCGCGGTGTCATGGAGCGCGCCGCGCCGCACGTCTCCTCCGACGCCATCCTCGTCAGCGCGAGCAAGGGGATCGAGCTCCACACGCTGCTCCGCATGGACCAGGTGCTGGGCGAGATCCTTCCCGACTCCGTCATGGGCCGGTTCTGCGTCCTGTCGGGTCCGAGCTTCGCGGCCGAGGTCGCTCAGGGCGCTCCGACGGCGGTGGTCGTAGCGTGCCGGGACGAGTCGGTCGCGGTGCGCGCCCGCGACCTCTTTCTTACCCCGACCTTCCGGGTCTACACGAACACCGACGTCGTCGGCGTGGAGCTGGGCGGGGCTCTCAAGAACGTCGTGGCACTCGCCGCGGGAGCGACGGCGGGCCTCGGATACGGCCACAACACACTGGCGGCGCTCATCACGCGCGGGTTGGCCGAGATCACCCGACTCGGGGTCGCCATGGGCGCGGAGAAGGCTACCTTCTACGGACTGGCCGGCGTCGGCGATCTCGTGCTCACCTGTACGGGGTCCTTGAGCCGGAACAGGACCGTGGGGTATCGGTTGGGTAAGGGGGAAAAGCTCGACGCGATCCTCTCCGACATGAGCGCCGTCGCCGAGGGCGTGAAGGCCGCCGAAGCGGTCCGCGAGCTCGCCGGCCGGCACGACGTGGAGATGCCGATCATGGAGCAGATGTACCAGATCGTGCACGAGGGGCAGGACCCGTCCGAGGCGCTGCGCGTCCTGATGGCCAGAGAGCCCAAAGCGGAAGAGTGGTCATGAGTGACGGCAACGGTTCGGCGCCGAGCGGTGCCTCACGTACGCGCAGGTGGCGCGGAGCGTGGGATCCCGAGACGAAACGAGTGCATTGGCACACCTTTCCAGGTCGAGGAGTGGGGATGAACGAGCCCATCGCGAAGAAGGTCTACTATTCGATCGGTGAGGTCTGCGATCTCACCGGGCTCAAGCCGCACGTGCTCCGATACTGGGAGACTCAGTTCGACGTCCTCAGCCCCACCAAGAACCGGGCCGGCAACCGCGTGTACCGCTCGAAGGACATCGAGCTGGTCCTCCTCGTGAAGCACCTGCTGTACGAGAAGAAGTTCACCATCGAGGGAGCCGGCCAGCGGCTCTCGGAGATGCGGAAGGACGGCGACCTCGCCGAGGAGCGACACGACGTGCTGAGCCCGGAGTTCCTCTCCGGCATGAAGTCCGAGCTCGAGGCCCTGCGCGAGGTCCTCAGCCCGGGAAGCCAGGGGGTCTGATTCCGATTCCGGGAACCCGGACTGCAGTGTCCGGTACCCGCTGCCGATGAAGATCCTCTGCACCAACGACGACGGATATCAGGCGACGGGCATCCACGTCCTCGCCTCTGCCGCGAGCACGCTCGGCACCGTCACGACAGTCGCCCCGGACCGTGAGCAGAGCGCCACGAGCCACTCCCTCACGCTCCACCACCCGCTGAGGGCCAGGCGGACCCCGGACGCGACCTGGATCGTCGACGGCACGCCGACCGACTGCGTGCTCCTCGCCCTGGGGGAGCTGCTGCCCGACTGGCCGGACCTCTGCGTCTCGGGTGTGAACCACGGCCCGAATCTCGGCGAGGACGTCCTCTACTCGGGCACCGTGGCGGCCGCGATGGAGGCCACGGTTCTCGGTATCCCTGCCGTGGCGATCTCCTACGCCGGTCAGCTCCACGAGGAGCTCGAAGGCTGGGAGCCCGTCGTGCGGGGCCTCCTCGAGTCGATCGTCGGCCGAGACGACCTGCCCGTCCACACACTCTTCAACGTGAACCTCCCGCCCGTGGGACCCGACGACGTGAAGGGCGTGCGCGTGACGTCTCTCGGACAGCGTCGCTACGCGGACTCCATCACGCGGGCCAACGATCCCTCCGGTCGTGAGTATTTCTGGATCGGTGGGGGGGTCGCGGAGTGGACCGGCCCCGAGGACTCCGATTTCCAGGCCATCGAAGACGGCTACGTCTCCGTCACCCCCATGCATCTCGACCTGACGAACTACAAGCTCCTCGAGGAGATCCGCTCTTGGGGCCTGACGCTCTGAACGACCACCGATTCGTCGGTTACCGTCGTAAGCTCATCGAGGACATCCGCGCGCACGGCATCGACGATCTCGAGACGCTCCAGATGTTCGACCGCGTCCCGCGGCACCTCTTCCTGCCGGAGGGCGTGTGGCCCCGTGCGTACGAGGACGCGCCCATCCCCATCGGGTTCAACCAGACGGCCTCACAGCCGTCCCTGCAGGCGTACTACCTGTCCCTGTTGCGGCCCACCGAGGACGACAAGGTGCTGGAGATCGGCACGGGGAGCGGGTACCTGACCGCGCTCCTCTCGCTCATGGCCGACCGCGTGTACTCGGTCGAGCGGGTCCGAGAGCTCTCCCAGCGGGCGAGACGTGCGCTCGACACCATGGGCGTGAAGAACGTCGCGCTCCTGGTGGGCGACGGCACGATCGGGTGGCGGAAGTACCAGCCGTTCGACGTCATCGTCGTGTCGGCCGCATCCCCTTCCGTTCCGAGCGCCCTGGTCGACCAGCTCGGTGAAGACGGCAGGATGCTCATCCCCGTGGGCTCGCGTGAGGCGCAGGACCTGGTCCTCGTGCGCAAGACGGGCTTCGCGGTCACGGAGGAGGTGGTCAAAGGAGAGTGCACGTTCGTGCCGCTCCTCGGCCGCTTCGCCTGGAAGGGCGAGGCCGGAGCCTCGTGACGACCCTCTCGCCACCGGAGCCGGGACCGCGCGCCGCCCCGCTCCGAAGGCTCTACGACTGGGTGCTCCACTGGGCGGACACCCCGTACGGGATGCCCGCGCTGTTCGCGCTGGCCGCGGCGGAGTCGTGCTTCTTCCCGATCCCGCCGGATCCGCTCCTCATCGCTCTCTGCCTGGGAGCGCCCAGGAAATCCATCCGCTTCGCGGCAAGCGCGACGCTCGCGTCGGTCGTCGGGGGCATCGTCGGCTACGCGATCGGGGCGGGCGCG
Source organism: Gemmatimonadota bacterium (assembly GCA_050050215.1). Classification (GTDB taxonomy): domain Bacteria; phylum Gemmatimonadota; class Gemmatimonadetes; order Longimicrobiales; family Gaopeijiaceae; genus UBA2982. The sequence goes on along the minus strand of JASFUR010000108.1, from coordinate 1,100 downwards.
TGGACGCTGCTGCAGGACTGGTTCTACGCGTACGTGCCCGGCGTGACGCCCGAGGCCTTCGGTCGCGTGCAGGAGCTCTACGCCCGCTACGACTTCTGGGCCGTCTTCCTGGCCGGGCTCACGCCCATCCCGTACAAGGTCTTCACGCTCTCGTCGGGTGTGTTCTCGATCAACTTCGGCGTCTTTGTCATCGCCTCCGTGCTGAGTCGGGGGCTGCGCTTCTTCGTGGTGGCCGGCCTCATCTACCGTTTCGGCCCTCCCATCACCCGCTTCATCGACCGCTACTTCAACCTTCTCGCGGTGGCGTTCGCAGTACTCCTGGTGGGTGGATTCCTGGTGATCGAGCGCCTCCTTTGAGCACCCGTTGCACGCCCCAGGAAACGTTTGATCCCCCTCGCGACGCGAGCCTATATTGCGCCCATGAGTGACGAGCAGAAGGACAGCCGCCTACCGCCGCCCGCGTTCCCGCCGGGGAGCCGGAGGCACGTGTACAACAACAACGACCGTGCGTCCGACGACGCGGAGGGTGCGACCGGCTCGGAAGCAGACGCCTTCATCTCGCCCGACGATCCCATCCCTCCCAGGAAGGACAAGGTCGACCAGGCGTTCATCTCCCCCGACGATCCGCTGCCGACACGTGACCCGGACGCGGTGTTTGATGCCTTCATTTCGCCCGACGACCCATTGCCACCCCGCGTGCAGCTCGAGCCGGAGGAGGGCATCGTCACAGGCATGGGGGACGATCCACACCTGGACCCCGATGAGCTCTCGGCCGGTGGGGACCCGCACGTCCTCGAGGTCGCCGGCGCGGTCGAGCGACTCGCCGCCGCGCTCAAGAAGAAGGGCGAGGCAGGTCTCAGGGCCACGCCCCGTATGACCCGGTTCGAGGCGACGTTGCGGTCGTATTGCGTGGGATACATCGCCGGCCGCCGCGCCGAGGACGAAGCGGACCAGCGCGACTACGAGTCGTTCGAAGGGATCGACATCGAGGGCTGATCGCCCCAGCGGTCCAGGTAGTCGCCGAGACGCAGCTTCCTGCGCGTCGAGGCCGAGGTCATCGACCTCACCTTCCCGAAGATCGGCCGCTCCGGCCATCCCCG
>JASFUR010000107.1:0-9144 GCA_050050215.1 Gemmatimonadota bacterium | reverse complement strand
CCCCTCCTACTCGAAGTCCAGATTCTCCGTGATCCGCGTGCCGTCCGCGGCGAACGCCTCCAGGTAGAGCCGGATCCGCGCGCGCGCCGTCGCGAGGTCTTCGTTGTCGATGTTGAGGTTGAGCAGGTCGATGTACCACGGCGGCTTCACCTCGGCCTCGACGTATGCCTTCACGATGTCGCCCGCGATGGGGAGCGTGGTCTTCTTGGAGGCGTCATAGACGTCCCGGTCGTCGGCGCGGCGGAGCTTCTCCATCTCCTCATCGAACAGGCGTCGGAAGAGCTCCAGCGTGAACGTGTCGCCTTCCTCCACGCCGGCGTCCGCGTCGTCCTCGGTGAGCCGGCCGCCCTTGTGCAGCCACTCCCACAGGATGCTCAGGCGGATCTCGCCGGTCGCCGCGTCCTCCATGAGGTAGAGGACGTCCGGGTTGCCGAAGAAGTCCGCCGGCTTGAGCGCGGCGGCCTGCATGCCCTGCCCCAGCGCGTTGCCGTACTGGATGCCGACACTGAGGAGATTACGCGCACCGCGGATGGTGCGCGGGGCGGGCTCGAGCAGGAAGAGATCCGATGCATCCTCCTCCGTGTACGTGAGCGGCGGAAACGAGCGACCCGCCTGGTTGGCCTCGCCGACCTTCTCCCAGACCGGCCGCACGATGTGCACCATCTTCCAATGCGCGACCCACTTGCCGCTCGCGCCCTCGCGCTGCTCACGCTCGGCACCGGCGACCGCCTTGGCCATGCCGTCCTGGACCCCCTTGTCGGATCCGACGGGGATGTTGGGCTCCATGCCGCCCTGCCAGAGCGCGAAGCGGCCGTCCCGGTCGGGCGTGTTCACGGCGCGGCGCACGCGGTCCTCGTAGACGCGCATGTAGCCGTAGGTCATCCCGATCGCTTCGATGTTCGGGTTGACGAAGGCCTCGTCCCAGGCCACCGCGTCCGACACCGAGTTGATGTAGTCCCAGCGCCCGGTGTTGTAGCCCACGAAGTGCGTTCCGAGCGCGGCGCGGATCTCCATCAGCTGAAACGACGCCTCCACCTGCTCGACGAGCACGTAGACCTTGATGGTGCCGACGGGCAGACCGAGGTGACCCTCGAGCGTCGTCAGGATGCGGTTCCAGAGCGCCGCCTCTCCGGCCGTCTGGATCTTCGGCAGATAGAGCACCACGGACCGGCCAGCGTCGAGGAGCGCGCGGTGGTTGGCCACGACGAACAGGCAGACGTCGACGATGGACGCCGAGAACCCGGAGCCGTCCGCTGAGCGGACGTGGCGGTCGTCCAGGTGCAGTCCGCGCGCTCGGAAGATGAGCGTAGTGAAGTCGAGCTGCGTCGCGACGTCCTCGACGATCTGCCTGCCGAAAAAGCCTTCGGCCCAGCGGTTCATCTCCTCGGCCACGCCTGCGGCGGCGCGGAGGAAGACGTCGTCGCGCGCGATGGCGAGCCGGAGGTTCCTCTGGTTGTCCAGCGACATCTCCTGCGTCTGGCCGAGCGCGTCCTCGCCGTCGAACATCCAGCCGTCGGCGCCGCTCAGGAGCGCATAGGCCACGTTGCGGATGGAGCGCTCGAGCGTCGCGTGAGGCTTCGCGGCGGGACCGGTCCCCTGGATCCACTGGCGCTCGAGGTCGTGGGGGATCGGACTGCCCTCGAAGTCTCCTTCCCGGGCGGCGCGGACGGTGAGGTCCGTGCCGGGGATGACGGCGTCGGGGTCGAGGAAGGCGATCCGCTCGCGGTCGCGCGCCCTCGCAGTGCGCCGGTCGATGCGCGCGCGCATGGCGGCCTTCACGTCGGCGTTCAGCGGCGCGAGCGCGACAATCGCGTCGAGCGCTTCCTTCGTGTAGACGTCTGCGTAGCTCTGCTCGAGCCCCGCTCGTATCTCGATGGGTCGGCTCACGCCCTCTCCTCTCACGGTCCGGGATCGTTCCTCATGGGCCGGGCAAACGACGCCAACCGGGCCGGGCACGCAACCGGTTTGACAGGCGCGGGGGCACGTTCGATGATGCCGTCCCTCACCCCCGCGCCCGTCGCCGGGCCAAGCTGGAGGTACCGCATGCCGTCACGTGCGATCGCGCTCACAGGTCTTCTCGTCGTGCTCTCGAGCAGCGGGGTCGCGGCGCAGGCCACGATCATGGAGCGTCAAGAGGCCATGTTCCGGAGGAACGTCGGCACCCGCGAGCAGCAGCGGAACCAGTTCCCGCCGCACAAGATCGCCGGCAACCTCTACTACGTCGGCTCCGAGAGCCTCGCCGCATTCCTCGTCGCGACGCCCGAGGGGCACATCCTCATCAACACGAACTGGGAGGACGCGGTCCCGAACCTCAGGAAATCGGTCGAGGACCTCGGGTTCGACTTCGAGGACATCGAGATCATCCTCGGGAGCCACGCGCACGGCGACCACATGCAGGGCGACGCGCTGGTGAAGCAGCTCACCGGCGCCCAGGTGATGGCCATGGCCGAGGACGTGCCGCTGCTCGAGCGGATGACGCCCGGCGACAAGCCGCATCCCATCGACCGGGTGCTCCACGACGGGGACGAGGTCACGCTCGGCGGCTCGACGCTCGTCGCGCGGCTCACGCCCGGTCACACCCCGGGCTGCACCACCTGGACGATGACCGTCGAGGAGGACGGTGAGTCCTACGACGTCGTCATCATCGGGAGCATGGGCAGCAACCCGGGCTTCCAGTTCGTGAACAACCCCACCAACCCGACCATCGCGGACCAGTACAAGCAGGGCTTCGCCGTGCTGCGCTCACTCTCGCCGGACATCCCGCTCGCGTCGCATCCGGCCATGTACAACATGTACGAGAAGTACGAGCGCATCGGCGACGGGCCGAACCCGTTCGTGGACCCGCAGGGCTACTGGGACGAGATCGATCCGGTGGAGGAGCTGTTCCTCGACGTGCTGGCCGAGCAGGAGCGGGCGGCGGCGGCGGCGCGCTGACCCACGCCGGCCATCAGGGAACCTACTTCGACCCCGCCCCATAGCCTCGGCCGGCGAGCAAGTTCTGGAGCGGCAGGAAGAGGTCGTCCGGCAGGGAGTGAGTCGGGAACCACCCCACCTCCGACACCTCGTATTCTTCGGCGACGGTTTCGGTGCCGGAGAGGTAGTCGCCTTCCATCCACACCGTGAGGTAGTGGAGAGCCTCTTCCTCGAAGACGTCATTCGTTATCGCGAGAAACCGCACAGATCCCACTTCGACGCCGGTTTCCTCACGTGCTTCGCGGACTGCGCACTCCTCAGGGGCCTCCCCCGGGTCGAGATGCCCGCCGGGTGTGGACCAACTACCGTCCCCATGCGCGTTCTTGCGCCGGACGAGGAGGATCTCACCGTTCCGTCGGATGACGATTCCAACACCCACACGGGGCCGATCCAAGAGACCCCCTTCACTCAGCCATTGATTGGCCCGGCTAGTCCCGCGCCGTCTCCAACGCCTTCGCTGCCCACTCCATGGATGCGCTCTCGTCGCACTTCACCGTGACGAGCACGTGGTCGTCGGCCAGATGGTGGTCCAAAGGGCCTGTCCCGGTCGACCAGAGCCCCGGAAGGCCGGACTCGTAGAGCACGGTCGCGACGGTGAAGATGATCGCGCCGATGGCGATCCCCTCGAAGGTGACGATGCCGGTGGGCGGAAGAGCCACGAGCGGCATGCCGCCCGTCGGGAGTGGGTACACCTGCGACGACCACGACACCAGCGTGTAGAGACCCAACCCGCCGAGCACGGCGCCGGTGAGCGCCATCCAGGGCATGCGCGAGTGAACCGCGTGGGCCTCGGGGAAGACGTCGTGGTCGAGCGGAGCCGAGCTGCGGATCTCCACGTCCTTGGTCGGGACGCCGTCCTGCTCGAGACGGTCGAGGGCGTCGCGCACGTCGTAGGGCGACACGAAGACCGCGTGGGCGCGTTCCTGGGCCATGATCAGGGCTCCTCCCGTGAGGCCGCGATGGCCTGTCTCTGGGCCTTCACCTCGAGGTGGTGGCCTTCGCGCACCTCCCAGATCGATACGATCGGAGTCGTCTGCACGAAGGTGAAGTACAGGAAGGCGAACATGCCGATGGACCCGACGAAGATCCCGAGCTCGGTCCAGCTGGGCGCGTAGGAGCCCACCGTGTAGTCGAGGCGCGGGAAGCTCAGCGTGCCGACCACGATGAGGTATCGCTCGATCCACATGCCGATGAGGACCGCGAAGCCCACGATGGCCGTGCCCAGCGGCTTCCGTCCCTTGGGGAAGGGCAGGATGGCCAACGGGATCAGCACGTTCGTGACCATCATGGTCCAGAAGAACCCGGAGTACCTCCCGAATATTCGCTCGTCGAACACGAGCCGCTCGATGTGCTCGTTGCCGTACCAGACCGTCAGGTGCTCGGCGAACGTGAAGTAGCCCCACATGAGGGCGAAGGCGAGGAAGAGCAGTCCGAGGTTGTTGAAGACCTTGTCGCTCAGATACTCCTGGATCCCCAGGCCTTTCCGGAGCAGGTACATCGCGACCATGAGGACCGCGACGCCCGAGTAGATGGCGCCGACCACGAAGTAGGGTCCGAAGATCGTGCTGTGCCACATCGGCTGGATCGCCATGGCGAAGTCCCAGGACACGATGGTGTGCACCGACACCGCCACGGGGATGATGATGACCGCCATCGCTTTGATGCCGGCCTCGAGCGAGTGCCACTGCTGTGGCGTGCCGCGCCACCCGAGCGCCAGGATCCGGAAGAACCACGCCCGGGGCGTCTTCGGCTTCACCTTGAGCTCCCGGTCCCGCAGGATCGCCATGTCCGGGATGAGCGGCAGGTAGAGATAGAGCAGGCTGCCCAGCAGGTACGTCGTGATCGCCATGATGTCCCACATCAGCGGCGACCGGAAGTTCGGCCAGATGCCCCGGTAGGTGGGGATCGGGACCATGTACCAGAAGATCCACGGCCGGCCGAGATGGATGAGCGGGAAGAGACCACCGATCATCAGCGCGAACGTGGTGATGGCCTCGGCGCACCGGGTGACCGGGCGGCGCCACTCCGCCTGCGTCACCCGCAGGATCGCCGAGATCAGCGTGCCCGCGTGGCTGATGCCGATCCAGAAGACGAAGTTCGTGATGTAGAAGCCCCAGAACACCGGCCGGTTGATGCCCGAGACTCCGATGTCCTCGACGATCTGGTAGCCCCACGACCAGAAGAGCAGAGCCATGACCAGACCGGTGAGCAGGCTTCCGACGAACAGCTTCGGCCGGAACGCCGTCAGCGGCTTGATGAGATTCTCTTCGTGGCTTCTCGCCGGGGCGTTGGCCCCCATGGCCGGCATTAGCGCCCACCCCGCAGGTAGATCACCGAGGGCTCCGTGCTCAGGTCTTCGAGGAGACGCGTCGCGCGGGCCTGCTCGGCCAGCACGGAGACGCGGCTTTCGGGGTTGTCGAGATCACCGAACACGATGGCCTCGGCCGGGCAGGATTGTGAGCACGCGGTCCGGATCTCTCCGTCGCGCACCTCGCGGTCCTCGTCCTTCGCTACGTCCTGGGCGTCCTGGATGCGCTGCACGCAGAACGTGCACTTCTCCATGATGCCCGCGGAGCGCACGCTGACGTCCGGGTTGAGCTGCCGCTCGAGCGGCTCCGGGAACTGCGGCGAGAACCAGTTGAAGTACCGCACCGTGTAGGGGCAGTTGTTCGCGCAGTACCGCGTACCGATGCAGCGCGCGTACACCATCGCGTTCAGCCCCTCGGGCGTGTGGTACGTCGCGTAGACCGGGCAGACCGGCTCGCACGGCGCGTGGCCGCACTGCTGACACATCACCGGCTGGAAGCGGACCTTCACGTCCGGGAACTCGCCTTCGTAGTAGCGCTCGATGCGGATCCAGTGCATCGCGCGACCCTTGCCGGCCTCTTCCTCGCCCACGGTCTGGATGTTGTTCTCGGCGTGGCACGCGACCATGCAGGCTCCGCAGCCCGTGCAGCGGTCCGTATCGATCACCATTCCCCAGCGCGTCATACGGACTTCTCCGTCTTGGTTCTGCGGAGGGGCTCGTGAGGTGCCCATCCAACCGGGATGACCTCCTCGTGCCCCATGTCTGCGTAGCTACGGCCGAATCTGACCAACTCGCCCTCGCCGATGCGCTCGACGCTGACGCGCGTGGCGGCCCAGGCCGGGGCAGACGTTCCGTCGACCAGCGCGTCGCCGACCAGATCGAAAACGTTCGCGCCTCGGCCCTCTGCGTACCGCCCGTATTGGCGGTACCCGTGTCCCACCGGCACGCCGATGACACCCGGACGAGCGCCCGGGTCGACCACCGCGTGCAGCTCGACGGAGCCCTGCGGCGAGGTGAGGCGGACCAGGTCGCCGTCGTGGACGCCCAGCTCCTCGGCGTCCGTGGGAGCGATCTCCATCCAGCAGTTCCACATGACCGTGGAGAGCGGGTCCGGCATCTCCTGCATCCAGGGCCGGTTCGCACCGCGTCCGTCTCCGTTGCGTACCGACTCGAACGGCAGCAGGGCGAAGGGGAACTCATTGGGCGCGCCCACGAAGCGGCCGCCGGCCGATTGGGGGCCGGAGCCCGACGGTCCGGGAGGCGCGTCCAGGCGCGCTTCTCCGAAGATGCCGCCTCGCTCCAGCGCCGCGTCCAGGTAGTCGTCCGCGTCGTCGACGTCGGCACCGCCGGGGAGGCGCGCGAGCTCGGCCTCCACGGCCGCCTCGACGACGTCTTCGTAGTCGTCCCAGGGGAACCGGCCGGCGACGTCGTCGCCCAGCCCGCTCGCGAGCTCTAGGAGGATGTCGGCCGGATGACGGCTCTCGCCCTCCGGCTCGACGACCGGCTCGGCTACGCCGATGGCGATCGTCGCAGCCGACGTCCCCGGCTCGGCCGTCTCGAAGCGCTCGAGCTCTGTCGCGACGGGTAGCAGGATGTCGGCGTGGAGAGCGGTGTCGTCCGTGAAGCTCCCGAGGACGATGACCGTGTCGACGCCAGTGATGGCGTCCGCGATGCCCAAGCCGGCCGGTAGCGCGTGGACCGGGTCCGCGCCCGCGACGAGAAGAACGTCGACGGCTCCGTCACCCAGCCGCTCGGCGAGCACCGAGGCCGGCGTGCTCGACGCGTCCTCGGAGACCGACCGACCCAGATCGACGGAGACCGGCGCGAACACGCCGCCCTCACGGCCCAGGTTGTCGAGCAGCAGGTTGAGGCCGAGTGCTGCCGTGACGTTGAAGAGGCCGTTCGTGTGACCGGCCGCCGCCCCGCCGCCCATGACGAGCGCGTTGGGGGTGCCGGCCAACTCCTCGGCGACTTCTTCGAGGCGGTCGAGGCGGACGTCGCACGCCGTCGCAGCCTCTTCCAGGGAAGGTGCCGAAGACGGGAAGAGGCGCTCGTATCGCTGGCGGGCCTCGGCGCTCACGTCGCCGTTCTCCAGCAGGTACCCCGCCAGGGCTCGGGCCAGCTCGCCTTCGGTACCGGGCCGGATCGGGAGCCAGACGTCGGCATTGGCGGCGGTCAGAGACATGCGCGCCTCGGCCTGGATCAGCCGGCCCCGGCGGGTGCCACGGCCCCGACGCATCTCCGCGAACTGGTGGATGTAATGGACGGGGCTGCGCCACCGGTCGAGGAATGGTGCCCCGATCGAGAGGACGAGCTCCGCGTTCGGGATGTCGAAGTGCGGATAGTCGTAGACGCCGAGCGCGAGGCGGGCCGCCTGACGCTCGACCTCGTATTCGGGGGCTTCCAGGAACGTCGGGGCGGGGGCACCGAGCGCATCGGCGAACCGGCGCCACAGCGCCCCTTCCAGGCCCAATCCGGGCCCGGCCACGATCGCCACCCGGTCGCCGGAGACGCCGGACAGCGCGTCGACGGCCGAGGCGAGCGCGTCGTCCCAGCTGGCGGGCTCGAAGCTTCCTTCGCCCCGGGCGCCGGAGACACGTTGCGGCTGCAGGATGCGGTCCGGGTTGTAGAGCTCCTGCAGGAGCGAGTGACCGAGCGCGCAGACACCTCCGAGGCTCACGGGGTGCGCCTCGTTACCCTCGATCTTCCGGGCGTTGTTGTCCACGACGCGCACCTGGATGCCGCAGGCCGCCGCGCACTGACGGCACACGCCGGGTCGCCAGACGGTCTCGCCCGGCAGCTCGCTCGTGTTCCGGACACGCTGAACGATGAACTGCTCTTCATCGCTCGAGCAGGCCTCGATGAGCGTCACGCCGGCCGTGAGCGCGCTCGCCTTCACAAAGTCTCGTCTACGCAACCCGCCCCCTCCCTCTCGGTGATGGGGTCCGGACGCCGCACGCAGGCTCGACCGCGAATCGATCGAGAGCGGGCGGCGTCACGATCAGTGGTGACACGTCAGGCAATCGATGCTGGCTTCCTGCTCCCGGTGGCAGTCGACGCACCAGCCCATGTTCGCCGTGTTGACGACTTGTCGGGCCACGGTCATCGACCCGACGTCCCCGTGACAGTTCTCGCAGCCGACGCCCGCGCGGGCGTGGGGCTTGTGCTTGAAGTGGACCATCGCCTTGTCGGGCAGATGGTTGACCCGCCGCCACACGATGGGCTCGCCTTCCTGGTACTGCTCCATGAACTTGACGACCTCGGGATGGTCGGTAGCCTGGCGTCGGTGACAACCGGCGCAGACCGCCATCGGCGGCAGCCCCGCCTCGTTCTGGGTCTCCGCCCCGAGGTGGCACCGGGTGCATTCGAGCTCCTCTCCCTCGACATGGACCTGGTGATTGTACGCGATAGGTTGTTCCGGCACGGGCTCCGGACTGGGCCCGCAACCCGCGAGCACCAGGCCCAGGACGGCCACGCCCAATCCCATGAGATGTCTCAATCCCCGCCCTCCACGAGTCACGCGAGTCTCCGAGCTGTCATGAGCCGCGACCTGGCCATACGGCTGCGAGACCTCTACTCCGGCGAGCACGGGGCGACCTGGGACCGCCTCGAGCGCGAGGCTCCCTCCACCTACTGGGAGGAGAATGCGATCCTCGGCCGCCGCGACACCTACGAGCTCCTGCTCGAGGACCTCCAGCCCATCGCCGGACGACGGGTCCTGGATGCGGGATGCGGCCGAGGCCTGCTTTCCAGGCGTCTGGCGAAAGCGGGTGCCCTCGTGACGGGCGTTGATCTTGTCAGCCATCGGGTCTCAAAGGCTCGAGGCGCTCAGGGCGGAGGCGCGCCAACCTTCGCGGTGGCCG
>JASFUR010000106.1:0-9150 GCA_050050215.1 Gemmatimonadota bacterium | reverse complement strand
CCTACGGCGGAGGCGCGTTCTCGATGATCGTAATCCTCCCCGCCGAAGGCCTCACCACGAGGGACGTCCTCGCCGAGCTGGACGCGACGGCCTGGGACGAGCTGGTCACGGGCCTCTGGCCGCGAGGGCTCGGGCGTTTCGCACTGCCGAAGTTCACGTTGAGCTACGATGCCTGGCTGAACGACGCACTCGCGAGCATGGGCATGGAGGTCGCGTTCACGCCGGCAGCCGATTTCACGCGTATGTCGCCCGCGGGCGACCGGATGTGCATCAGCTTCGTGCGACAGAAGACCTTCATGGAAGTGGACGAGCGGGGGACGCGGGCGGCCGCGGTCACGGCGGTCGGCATCGTCGAGACGTCGCTTCCTCCGGAGGTCGTAGTGGACCGACCGTTCGTGCTCGTGATCCGGGAGCGGCTGTCCGGCGCGCTGCTCTTCGCGGGCCTGGTCGGCGACCCGACGACCGAGGATCCCGGACCGGAGCCTCCGACGATTCAGTGCATGTAGGTAGGGCTCGGGACGCCTACGACGACCGGTACAGAATCACCTGGGCGCGCTCCATCGTGATCAACCCTCCGCCCATCATCCCGTCCAGCGTGGGCAGGATCTCCTGGAGCTTATCCTCGTCGTCGACCACCTCGACGATGACGGGGAGGTCGCTCGAAAGCCGCAGCACCTTGTCGGTGTGGAGCGTGGCGCTGGGCCCGAAGCCCGCGATGGCGCGCACGACCGTGGCGCCGGCGCAGCCTTCCTCGCGCAGGGTCAGCAGGATGGCCTCGTAGAGGGGCTTCCCTTCGTGGGGACCCACCTGGCATCGGTCACTCTCGCCCAGAAAGATCCTCATGAGCGTCCGTTCGCCGGTCAACCCGTGCATGTCAGCTCCTGGCCTGTGAGAGGGTGGTCGCGAGGAAGGCGCCCAGTCCGACGGCCACCAGGCCGAGCGCCATCGAGCCCGCCGCGTACCCGCCGGCCCTCCACCACTCGCCGTCTCTCAGCATCGCCGTCGTCTCGTAGCTGAAGGTGCTGAATGTCGTGAAGGATCCGAGGAAGCCGACGGTGATCAGATTGCGGAGCTCGGGCGACGCGGTCGTCGACTGGAGCCAGACCATCATGAAGCCCAGCATGAGCGAGCCCGCGACGTTCACGGCCATCGTGCCCCAGGGGAAGAAGCCCCCCGCGAGCGTCTGCACCCAACCGCTCGAGAGATACCGGGAGACGGCGCCCAACGCGCCGCCCAGGCCGACGACGAGCAAGGTCATGCCGCCCCCCCTCCGCCCGGCTCGTGCGACCCGAGGAAGTCCGCGATGGCGGCGGCGATCTCTCCGGGGGCGTCTTCCTGAATGAAGTGCTTCGCGTCCAGCCGCTGGACGCGCGCGACCCGGAAGTCCTCCCTGAAGCGCTCCATGTACCGCTTCGTGAATGCGACGTCGTGCACACCCCACGTCAGGAGGAGCGGAACGTTGCTCAGCTTCTCCCGCACCGCGTCCTCGAGATCGCCGAGCCAGGCCGTGGCGTTCACGATCTGCCTCGGAAATTCGGCCACTCCGACCCGGCTTCCAGGTGTGGGCAGGGCCTCTCTGTAGTGGTGCATGACCTCGTCCGCGAGCGGGTGCTTGACCCCGAGGGGCATGATCTTCTCGACGAAGAGGTTCTTGTCGACGATGAGCTTCTGCATCGGGGCCATCGACAGAACATAAGAGAACCCCTTCGCCTGCCAGTCCTCGACGGGCCAGTACCAGGTATTGCCCATGACGAGGGCGCGCAGCCGAGGCAGTTCGTCCACCGCGACCCGCAGCCCGATCGGCCCTCCCCAATCCTGGCCCATGACGGTGAGACGCTCGAGCCCGAGATGTCTCACGAAGTCCCGCACGATGCCCGCCTGCTCGCCCGGAGTGTACCCGTATCCGTTCGGCCGAACCGAGAGCCCGAACCCCGGATAGTCGAGCGCGATGCAGCGGAACCGTGGCTTGAGTCGGATGATGATCCCCCGGTAGAGAAAGCTCCAGGTGGGATTGCCGTGCAGGAAGAGGATCGGGTCGCCGACACCCTCGTCGATGTAGTGGACGGGGCCCACGCGGCTCTCGAACCATTGTGACTCGAACGGGAAGAGTCGGGGGTCGGGAGTGAACGGCGGTATGTGGGGCAAACCCTTCTCCGGACGGAGGACGACGCGACAGCGAACGATGAGCGAAGGCCGCACCGCACGAAAGGTTGGCGGTCCGGTCTAGACGGCGGTATCCCTGATTGCCACTCGGCGAGCACGGGAGTCCAGCTCGGGTTCGCCGCCGCCATCATCCTCGGCCCGGTTCCATTGCCCCGTGACGACACTCGCACGCTCGATTTCGATGGCGCCGATCCTGCTGGCATTGGCCGCGGGGCCGACATCCGGCCAGGAAGCGGGGTCGACCGGTCTCGAGCTCGGGGGATTCCCGATCGTGAAGGTCGACTCCGACGACGGTTTCGACTTCGGGCTCTCCGGGGCCATCTATGAATACGGGGACGGAACCCTGGCTCCGTACATGTGGACGCTCCAGCCGCAGGTGGAGATCTACACGGGCGGACGGCGGGACATCACGCTGTTCATCGATGCGCCGCACCTGTTGCCCGAGGGCTGGCGTGTGAACGGCTTCCTGGGGAGCGAGCGCCGGTTGTACTCGCCCTACTACGGCATCGGGAACGAGGCGCCCTACGACGAATCCCTGGACGACGCCGAAGGCCCGGACCCGCACTACTACGAGTACGGCAGCGTGCGCCGGAGCGCGCTCTTCAACCTGCAGCGCAGAATCCCGGGCACGCCGCTCTGGGGTTTGTTCGGCGCAGGGCTGGTCACCACGCGCACCGACCCGACCCCCGACGACGAGGGCACCACGCTCTACAGGGAGCAGCTGGGTCCGGAGGTCGAGACATACTGGTCGAACTACCTCAGGGCCGGGCTCGTCTGGGACACGCGGGACCGGGAGACCGGCCCGACGAGCGGCTCATGGTCGGAGATCGTGGTCCACTGGGTGACGAGGGGCCTGGGCGCCGACTTCGACTTCACGCGCTGGTCCGTCACCGACCGGCGGTACTATGCGCTGACGGAACGGCTCGTCTTCGCCCACCGGTACTTCCTCCAGGGCGTCAGTGGAGACGCTCCCGTCCATCAGCTACAGCGGGTGCAGTCCTCGTTCCTGCAGAACGAGGGGCTCGGCGGGTCGAGGACCGTGCGAGGCCTGCCCAAGAACCGCTATGCAGGGAAGGGAATGCTGGTCTGGAACGCGGAGTTGCGGCTGCGCGCCGTCGAGTTCGGCGCCTTCGGCCGCTCCTTCTACATCGGGCTGTCGGCCTTCGTGGATCAGGGCCGGGTGTGGGCGGGCGGGCCACGCGTGAAGGAACTGTTCAGCGACCTGCACCGGGGCTATGGAGGTGGGATCCAGGGCGGGATGGGCGAGAACCTCCTCGTCTCCCTGGACGTCGCCCACTCGTCCGAGGCGACGCTGCCCTTCTACATCCATCTCGGATATCTGTTCTGAGACGCAGAACTCGAGCCGCGCCGCCCGGAATCCGACCCGGGCGGCGCGTTCTCGAGGAGCCTACGTCGATGTCAGCCTGTCTGACTACTGGCTGATCGGCGCTTCGAGTGCCGGCGGCTCACCGTCATGGTCGATGACCAGGACGACGCGGCGATTCTGCCAACCCTCGGTTCCGGGACCGGTGTCGCCGGGCTGAACGAGACGCTGGGTGTTCTCGCCGTAGCTCACGGCGCGAATCTGGTCTTCGCTCATGTTCGAGGTATCGATCAGATAGCCCCTGACCGCCATGGCGCGGCGCCGGCCGAGGTCGACGTTGTACGCCTCGTCACCGGCCGGGTCCGTGAAGCCCTCCACGGTCACCAGCGCGTCCGGATAGTACTCCTGGGCGACCGACCCGAAGCGATCGAGGATGTCCTCGCCTTCGGTCGGGACGGTCGCGTCGTCGAACGCGAAGTAGACGGGCACGTTGAAGCGCAGCTGGTCCTGGAGCCGGTCGATGGAAACCTGGAAGTCCTGCTCCATCTGCTGGAGGTCGGACTCGAGGGCCGACATGCGGCGCTCGACCGCGCTGATGCGTCCGCCGAGCTGATCGGAGACAGCCTGGTCACCGGACTGCATCTCCTCCATCATCTCCGAGCGGAGGGCCTGGAGGCTGGTGTCCATCTCCTCGGGGCTGACCGTCGAGCAAGCAGAGCTGATGCCTGCGATGCCCAGCACGGCCAACATGCTGAGGCCCTTGGAGTTGAGTGTGGTCGTAAACATTCTTCGAGCTCCCCTGAGAAGTGTTTGGTGAACGGTGGGACACGGTCCCATTCGAAGCACACCCAGAAGCAATGCAGGAAGAGTGCCAACATGACGTGATCGCCTCTCGCGACGCGGGATTCCGGGCCCGTTCCACGCACCCGCTCCGGTGTGCCTCTCGCGCGAGAGGCGTTCGCTCCCCCTATTGCCTCCGTCTCCCAGCCACCGCACGGAGGGTCGCCCACATGAAGCCACGCACGTTCGTTGTCGTCGTCGCCTCGGTCGCCGCGCTCGCGAGTCCGACCCGGGGAAGCGCCCAGGACGCGGTCACCTATACGGCCGAGCAGGCGGCGGCGGGCGCGACCGCCTACACGGAGCACTGCGCCGGATGCCACCTCGAGACGATGGACGGCTCCTTCGAGGCGCCGCAGCTCGCGGGCTCCAACTTCCTCGGGTTCTGGGGCGACCGGCCGGCTGACGAGCTCCTCGAGATGGTCGCCCTCATGCCGCCCGACGAGGAGGGCTCGTTGAGCGACGAGACGTACGCGAGCATCGCGGCCTACATCCTGGCCAGGAACGGCTTCCCGATCGGAGGTGAGCCTCTGACCATGGCGTCGACGGGGCTGTTGGTCGGGGCGACGGGGACCTCGACCGTGGCCCAGGCCGGCGCCGGACGGGCGGCGGCCTCGCGTGGCAGCTCCCTGCCTCCGGGTGGCACCGACACCTACGCGGCCGTCGACGACTTCCGACCGGTGACCGACGAGGAGCTGACCGACCCCGATCCCGGCGACTGGTTGATGTACCGGCGTACGTACAACGGCCAGGGATACAGCCCCCTGGACCAGATCGACCGCTCGAACGTGGCGGACCTTCGACTCGCGTGGGTGTGGGCGATGGACGAGGGTTCGAGCCAGCCGACGCCGCTGGTACACGACGGGGTGCTCTACCTGACCAACCCGGAGAACAAGATCCAGGCGCTCGACGCCGCGACGGGGGAGCTCCTGTGGGAATACCGCAGGGACTTCCCGGAGGGATACCCGGGCGGCGGCTTCTCGCACTTGCGCTCGATCGCGATCCGGGGCGACAAGCTCTACGTGCCGACCAAGGACGCGGCTCTCGTCGCCATCGACGCGCGCACCGGCGAGCAGGTCTGGGAAACCAGGGTCGCCGACTGGGAGGAGGGCTACACGTACGTGGCCGGCCCCCTGGTGGTGCGAGGCAAGGTGATCTCCGGCATCAACGGTTGCGGACGCTTCTTCGAGGATTCGTGCTTCATCACGGCCCACGACGCGGAGACCGGTGAGGAGCTGTGGCGAACGTACACCATCGCGCGGCCGGGCGAGCCGGGGAACGAGACGTGGGGCGACCTGCCGCTCGAGCTCCGCGGCGGCGTGGACGCCTGGATCACCGGGAGCTACGACCCCGAGCTCGATTTGATCTACTGGGGGACGGCACAGGCCAAGCCGTGGGTACCCGCGAGCCGCGGGCTCACGACCGACGACGCGGCACTCTACAGCAACTCGACGCTCGCGCTCGATCCCGACGACGGCCACATCGTCTGGTACCGTCAGCACGTGCCGGGCGAGGCGCTCGACCTGGACGAGGTCTTCGAGCGCGTCCTCATCGACAGAAATGGCCAAAGGCTCGTCTTCTCCATCGGGAAGCACGGCATTCTGTGGAAGCTCGACCGCGCCAGCGGGGAGTTTCTCGGATACAAGGAGACCGTCTACCAGGACGTCTTCAGCTTCATCAACCCGAGCAACGGGGAGGTGACGTATCGCGAGGACATCCAGAACGCCGGCGTCGGCGATTGGGTCTCGGTGTGTCCTAGCACCGCGGGTGGGCACAACTGGCCCGCGTCGGGCTACAGCCCGGAGGCGAATGCGCTGATCATTCCCCTGAGCCAGAGCTGCCTGAGGATCTCGGGGCGGGAGATCGCGCTCGAGCCCGGCTCCGGTGGGACCGGCGCCGACAGGGAGTGGTTTCCGATGCCGGGCACCAACGGCAACCTCGGCAAGCTGGCCGCCTACGACGTGGACACGATGGAAGAGCTCTGGAGCGTGGAGCAGCCGGCCGCCTTCCTCACGGCCGCGTTGACGACCGCCGGTGAGATCGTCTTCGAGGGCGACCTCGACCGGCGCTTCCGGGCGTTCGACGTGCACACGGGCGAGGTGCTCTGGGAGACCCGCCTCGGCACGGTCGTGCAGGGCTTCCCGGTCTCGTTCATGGTCGACGGCGAGCAGTACATCGCCGTGCCGGCCGGGAACGGGGGCGGGAGCCCTCGTGGCGTGCCCCGCGCGCTGACCCCCGAGATCCATCATCCGAACAACGGCAACGCGCTCTACGTGTTCAAGCTCGGGAGTCGCTGACCGGCGCGGCTCGTTCCGTTCGGTTCCGTGAAGGACTCAGGGCCCGCCCCTCTCGAGGCGGGCCCTGAGCGTCGGCACCGGTTGTCCGGCGGCGGCTACTTCTTGGTCGTGATCGCGATGACGCCGTTGGCGGCGAACGGATAGCGGAACGCCGCGGCAGGGCCCCTGAGGACTTCGATCGACTCGACGTCCGAGGCCGGGATCCGGCTCAGCAACTCGAGCGGGGGCATGCCGTGGAGCACGACGTTGTCCACCACGATCAAGGGATCTCCACTCTGCGTCAGACTGCTCACCCCGCGAAGATGGACGGCCTGATTCCGCTCGCCTATGTCGGCAGAAGTGATCGAGCTGATGCTCGGGACCTTCGCCGCGACCAGCTCGAGGGCGCTTATCGCTTCGGCGGTCGCGCTCTGTCCGCCCCAGACGTCCACGTTCACGTCGTTCAGCACGGCGAAGACGTCCTCGGGCATCCGGAACTGCATGAAGACCACGCCGTCCTCGGTGACCTCCACCTGCTCGCGCACGCTGGGAAGGCCCTCTGCGGTGACCCTGACCCACACGGTTCCTTCGACGTCGTCGGGAATGGCGAATTGACCGAGCCGCCCGGTGCGGGTCTCGATGTCCGTGCCGACGACGGTGACCAGCGCGTCGGGCACGGGCTGGGACGTCGACTCCATCACGACCACACCCTGGATCCGGGCCGGTGGCGCCTCGGGTTGCTGATCCTGGGCCTGGGCCGTAGCCGCGACGCCGCCCAGAGCGAACAACAGAAGGGCTAGCGAACGTACCGGTTGGGCGCTCGAGGCAATCGACATCGTACTGTCCTCCGGTGGGGCCGTCGCGGTGTTCTGCGCAGTCGCATAGTTCCGGCCGGCCGGAGCTTATGGGGTTCACTACCCCGATCACCGAGGATGGCTCCCGCCCGGCGGCCGAGCAAGTGGCCGATCCGCCACGGATCCCTAGAAGCGCTGCACGCGGGTCGTTAGGATTCGCGACGCGCCGGGGCCGATCCCGGGGTGGCTGAGGGCCCGCACGCAGGAACGGAGATCCTTCCGGTGGCACCGTCGGTGAAGAAGTTCGAGAGGATCATGGCAGCGAATCGCGGAGAGATCGCGATTCGTGTCTTCCGCGCGTGCACCGAGCTCGGCAAGCGGACCATCGCGCTCTACAGCGAGGAAGATTCGCTGGCGCTTCACCGCTACAAGGCCGACGAGGCGTATCTCATCCCGTCGGATCTGGGTCCCGTCGAAGCATACCTCGACATCGAGGCGATCGTCTCGCTGGCCTCCGAGAAGGGTGTGGACGCGATCCATCCGGGCTACGGGTTCCTCTCCGAGAACGCGGACTTCGCCCGACGGTGCGCGGAGGAGGGGATCGTCTTCATCGGGCCGTCACCGGAGGAGCTCCAGCTCTTCGGCGACAAGATCAGCGCGCGAGAGCTCGCGCTCGCCGCAGGGCTCCCGGTCGTGCCCGGCACGCCGGAGCCCGTCGACGACGACGAGGCGCTCGCCTTCGCCGAGGAGATCGGCTACCCGGTCATGGTGAAGGCGGCGGCGGGGGGCGGGGGACGGGGGATGCGCCGCGCCAAGGATCGGGCCGAGCTAGAGCAGATGCTTCCCGTGGCCCGGCGCGAGGCGACCGCGGCATTCGGACGCGGTGATCTCTACGTGGAGAAGCTCGTCCGCAATCCGCGCCACATCGAGGTGCAGATCCTGGCCGACCAGCACGGTCGTGTCGAGCATCTCTGGGAGCGCGACTGCTCCATTCAGCGTCGGCATCAGAAGGTGGTCGAGATCGCGCCGGCCGTCGGGCTCGATCCGGCGACCCGCAACGAGATCTGCGCCGCCGCCAAGAGCCTGATGGAGCACGCGGGCTACCAGGGCGCGGGCACCGTGGAGTTCCTCCTCGAGCCCGACGGCGACTTCTACTTCATCGAGGTGAACGCGCGCATCCAGGTCGAGCACACCGTGACCGAGCTGGTCATGGGCGTCGATCTGGTCCAGTCGCAGATCCGGGTCGCCGAGGGGGCGACCCTCGCCGAGATCGGGATCCCCGACGAGATCCCGGATCCGAGGGGCTACGCGATCCAGTGTCGGGTCACCACGGAGGATCCGGAGAACGACTTCCTGCCGGATGCCGGAAGGATCACGCACTACCGCTCACCGGGAGGCTACGGCGTGCGTTTGGACGGCGCGACCGCATACTCGGGTGCCGTGGTCAGCCCCCACTACGACTCCCTGCTCGTGAAGGTGTGCACGCACGCGGTGAGCTTCGAGGATGCGATCCGGAAGATGCGTCGTGCCCTCATGGAGTTCCGGCTGAGGGGTCTCAAGACGAACATCCGGTTCCTCGAGAACGTGGTGACGCATCCCAAGTTCGCGACGGGCGACACCGACACCGGATTCATCGCCGCGCACCCCGAGCTCCTGGACTTCCGCCCGCGCCGGGACCGGGGCACGCGCTTGCTCCGCTACATCGGGCACATCGCGGTGAATGGCCAGGTCGAGGGGCCCACGGGCCGCACGAAGC
>JASFUR010000105.1:0-9190 GCA_050050215.1 Gemmatimonadota bacterium | reverse complement strand
CTCACCCCGAACGTGTCGCGCGCCGCGCTCCAGTAGACATACAGAAGGACCGGTAGGGACCCCGGCTGCGGCCGGTCTCCGGGCGGGCTGCGAAAGGCAGCGCTCCGGGAGCATCGCAACCGTCGCGGGGGGACAGAGGAACCAAGAGGTAGAGGGAACGGTTGGTCTTCGGCCGACCGGGAAGAATAAGGAACACGGCAGTTCAGGATGCATAGGAGCGACCCATGCCGCGCGATAAAGTGATCCTCGCTTGTAACGACTGCGAGGAACGCAACTACAACATGACCAAGAACAAGCGGCTGCATCCGGAGCGCGTGGAATACAAGAAGTACTGCCCGCGGTGCAAGACGCACACGATGCACAAGGAATCGAAGTAGCGATATGTCGGCCCTCGATAAGGTCAAAGGGACCCAGACCTTCCTGGAGGAGTGCTGGACCGAGCTCCAGAAGGTCACGTGGCCGGACTGGGATCAGCTTCGCAGCGCGACGCTGATCGTGATCCTGTTCACGATCGCGATCTCCATCGTGATCTGGCTGATGGACTCGGTGTCGAGCTGGGCGATCAACCTGATCATGGGCCTCTTCGGCGCATAACCATGGAGACGATGGCCGATACGCAGTGGTACGCCGTTCAGACCTACTCGGGCCACGAGAACAAGGTCCAGAAGCTGATCCAGCGTCGTATCGAGGAAGAGCCGGGCGAGGAGGGCGAGCAGGAGATCCGCCAGGTCCTCGTCCCGACGCAGGAGGTCGTGGAGATCCGCAACGGAAAGCGGGTCACCGTGACCAAGCGCCTCTACCCGGGATACGTCCTGGTGCAGATGGTGCTGAACGAGCGTACGCAGCACGTCATCAACAACATCCAGGGCGTCATCAAGTTCGTCGGCTCGGGCAGGGCGCCTCAGCCGCTTCGTGAGGACGAGATCAACAAGATCCTCGGTGTCGAGGTCGAGGCCGAGGACGAGGCACACGAGGAGATTCCGTTCCACATCGACCAGGTGGTCGAGGTGACCAAGGGCCCCTTCACGGATTTCAGTGGAACCGTGCAGGAGGTCTACCCGGACAAGGGCAAGGTGAAGGTCGAGGTTTCTCTCTTCGGTCGACCCACTTCCGTCGAGCTCGACTACACGGATCTCAAGGGATACTAGAGGACTAGCGTAGAATGGCTCGCAAAGTCATCGGATTCATCAAGCTCCATGTGCCGGGCGGCCAGGCCAACCCGGCCCCGCCCGTCGGCCCCGCGCTGGGTCAGCACGGCGTCAACATCATGGAGTTCTGCAAGCAGTTCAACGCGAAGACCCAGGACAAGCAGGGCCTCACGATCCCTGTCGAGATCACGGTCTACGCGGATCGCTCGTTCACGTTCATCACCAAGACGCCCCCGGCGGCCGTGCTCATCAAGAAGGCGCTCGGCATCCCGACGGCGTCCGGTGAGCCCAACCGCGTGAAGGTGGGCAAGATCACCCGGGCCCAGCTCGAGGAGATCGCCAAGACGAAGATGGAGGACCTGAACGCCAACGACCTGGATGCCGCGGTGAACATGATCGCGGGAACGGCCAGGTCGATGGGCGTGGTGGTCGCCGGTACCGCAGAGGCTGCGGAGGCGGTGATCGTCGATCAGGAGGAGCTCGCCGCGATTGCCGCCGAGAGGGCGGCCGAAGCGGAGAGCGAAGGCGTTGGCGAAGGCGAAGGTGCAGCACCGGAGGCGGAAGTCGCGGGGTGACTCCCCGTGAGAGACAACGCGCAGGGTACCGCGGCCCGTACCACCGGCTGAGAGCCGTCAGCGGTGGGAGGGTACACGAATCGGCTCGATGAGAGATGGCAAGAACAGGTAAGCGTTTTGCTGCGGCGCGCGCGAGCGTGCCGCCGGGGACGAAGTTTCTCCCCGACCAGGCCGTGAAGCTGGTCAAGGACCTCGCGACCGCGAAGTTCGACGAGACGGTCGATGTGGCCACGCGGCTGGGGGTCGACCCCCGGCAGGCGGATCAGCTCGTCCGAGGGACCGTCGTGCTTCCCCACGGAACCGGAAAGTCGGTCCGCGTGCTCGTGATCGCAGCGGGCGAGAAGGCCGCGGAGGCCGAAGCCGCCGGGGCCGACTACGTGGGGGTCGACTACGTCCAGAAGATCCAGGAGGGCTGGCTCGACTTCGACGTCTGCGTCGCCACGCCGGACCAGATGGGCAAGGTCGGTCCGCTGGGCCGGATTCTGGGTCCGAGGGGCCTGATGCCGACACCGAAGGCCGGTACCGTCACCTTCGACATCGAGCGGGCCGTCGAGGAGATCAAGGCGGGTAAGATCGAGTTCCGCGTCGACAAGACGGGGAACGTGCACGCGCCGATCGGGAAGGTGTCGTTCAGCGAGGAGCAGCTCGCGGACAACCTCGGCGCGTTCATGGATCAGATCGTTCGCGCCAGGCCGGCTTCCGCGAAGGGCACGTATTTGAGGAGCGTCACCGTGTCGAGCACGATGGGCCCGGGCGTCGCGATCGATCCGAATCTCTACAGGAAGGCGTAGTCATGGATCGCGACCAGAAAGAAACGTTCGTCACGCAGCTGAGGGAGCGCATCGACCGCGCTCCGGTCATGTACCTCACCGACTTCACCGGTCTCAACGTGAAAGCGATGAGCCAGCTCCGCCGGTCCCTGAAGAACTCGGGGGCCGAATACGTGGTCGTGAAGAACCGCCTGGCCATGAGGGCCTTCGAGGCGACGGAGGCATTCCCGGACATCTCCGAGAGCCTCCAGGGCCCGACCGGTCTCGTCTTCGGGTACGAGGACGTGGTGTCGGCCGCGAAGGTGCTGAGCGACTTCGCGAAGGAGCACGACGAGAAGCCGGTATTCAAGCTGGGCGTCATGGACCGGGAAGTGCTTCAGCCGGAACAGATCAACAAGCTGGCGACGCTCCCGACCAGGGAGCAGCTCCTGGCCGAGCTGGCCGGAGCGATGGAAGCCCCAATGGCCGCGCTGGCGGCCGCGCTGGGCGCGAAGTTGCAGGAGATGGCGGGACTGCTCGACGCCCTGAAGGCGGAGAAGGAGCAGGACTGACGAGGGAGGGACGCGAAAGCGTCGATAGCCGAGGTCAACCGAATCGCCGGCAAGCGGCCGGTGTGAATCAGGGGAGGAATCAGGAAAAATGGCGACCAATCACGAGGAGCTGCTCGAGACCATCGGCAGCATGACCGTGCTCGAGCTCTCCGAGTTCGTGGATGCGTTCAAGGACAAGTTCAATGTCACCGCGATGGCCGCTCCGGTGGCTGCGGCCGGTGGCGCTGCGGCCGGCGGTGAGGCCGCGGCCGAGGAGAAGGACGAGTTCGACGTCGTTCTCGAGGGCATCGGCGACAAGAAGATCCAGGTCATCAAGGTCGTGCGTGAGCTGACCGGCCTGGGCCTGAAGGAAGCCAAGGAGCTCGTCGACGGCGCTCCGGGCACCGTGAAGGAAGGTGCCTCGAAGGAGGAGGGCGAGGAGATGAAGGCCAAGCTCGAGGAAGTCGGCGCAGCCGTCGCACTGAAGTAGACAACCGGAGTCGATCCGCCTCAGTGAGAGGAAGGAACAGCTACGGAGCGGCCCTGCCGCTCCGCGACCCGGACCCGCACCGCTCCGCTGTGCGGCCGCACCGTCGAGGTGCGTCCGCAAGGCGGAGCCGTGCGCATTCGTCCCACATTGCACACCAAGAACGTCCTCGCCCGTCTGTCGGGTCGAGGTCGTAAGGGGGACCCACGTTGGAACTGCTCCGCAAGGACAATCGGCCGATCCTCAGCTTTGCCAAGCTGCAGTCCGTCATGCCGATGCCAAATCTGCTCGATGTACAGCTGCAGTCGTTCGAGAAGCTCATCGAGTCCGACCAGGAAGAGCAGTGGGACTTCGCGCTCGATCGCGTCTTCGGGGAGATATTCCCGATCGCCGACGTCAACGAGCACTTCCTGCTGGAGTTCGTGTCCGCGGCTCTCGGAGAGCCCAAGTACTCCGTCGAGGAGTGCATCGAGCGCGACATGACGTACGCTGCGCCGCTCAAGGCGACGCTGCGGCTCATCGTCTGGGAGCGGGACGAAGACGAGGATGACGACTCTTCGAAGAAGAAAAAGAAGAAGAAGCCGTCCATCCCGATCGAGGATCGCCGGCCGCAGGACATCATCGAGAAGGAGGTCTACCTCGGCGACCTCCCACTCCTGACCGAGCTCGGCACCTTCATCATCAACGGGGCGCAGCGGGTCGTGGTCAGCCAGCTGCACCGTTCGCCCGGCGTGGTGTTCGAGGAGAACATCCACCCCAACGGGACGAAGCTCTACAGCGCGCGGATCATCCCCTTCCGCGGCTCGTGGGTCGAGTTCACGCTCGACATCAACGACATCTGCTACGTCCACATCGACAAGAAGAAGAAGTTCCCGGCCACCGCGCTGCTCCGAGCGCTCGGGTACAGCACGGACGCCGACATCTTCCAGCTCTACTACGACGTCAGCGAGGTCAAGCTCGGCAAGCTCGACGAGGCCAAGAAAGCGGAGATCGAGGGCAAGGTCATCGCGGAGGAGTTCGTCGACCCCGAGACGGGTGAGATCCTCATCGAGAACGGTGAGGAGATCGAGGACGAGGTCCTGGAGATCCTCGAGCGCCTCGGCGTCAAGAAGATCAAGGTCTACACGAGCGACCGGCAGACGGTGCGCGGCGAGAGCCCGCTCATCAAGAACACGATCAAGAAGGACCCGACCGAGAACGAGGAGGAGGCCCTCGGGGCGATCTACTCGCTCCTGCGGCCGGGCGACGCCCCGAACATCGAGACGGCCCGGGCCGCGCTCGAGCGGGTGTTCTTCAGCCCGAAGCGCTACGACCTCGGGCGCGTGGGCCGGTACAAGATCAATCAGCGGCTGGGAGTCGACGTGCCGCGCAGCGAGACGGTCCTGACCAAGGACGACTTCGTCTCGATCGTCGGACACCTCATCGAGCTGAACGAGGGTCGCGGCTTCACGGACGACATCGACCATCTCGGCAACCGCCGCGTGCGGACGGTCGGCGAGCTCATCGCCAACCAGTTCAGCGTCGGCCTCAGCCGTATGGCGCGCCTGGTCAAGGAGCGGATGTCGATCAACACCGATCCCGAGAAGATCAACATCGACGACCTGGTGAACGCCCGGACCGTGTCCGCCGTGATCCAGGCGTTCTTCGGGTCGAGCCAGCTCAGCCAGTTCATGGATCAGACGAATCCGCTGGCAGAGCTCACCAACAAGCGGCGCCTGTCGGCGCTCGGCCCGGGCGGCCTCACGCGTGAGCGTGCGGGCTTCGAGGTCCGTGACGTGCACTATTCGCACTACGGCCGTATGTGCCCGATCGAGACGCCCGAGGGTCCGAACATCGGGCTGATCACGTCGCTCACGACGTATTCGCGAATCAACGAGCTCGGCTTCGTCGAGACGCCGTACCGGAAGGTGAAGAACGGCAAGGTCACGAACGAGATCGAGTGGCTGTCGGCGAACGAGGAGGAAGAGGCCCGTATCGCGCAGGCCAACGCCCCCCTCGACGAGAAGGGCGCCTTCCAGAACGAGTTCGTGCTCTGCCGGGAACGGGGTGACTTCCCGCTCCTGCAGCCCGAGGAGATCGATTACATGGACGTGGCGCCGGACCAGCTGGTCTCGGTGGCCGCGGCGCTGATTCCCTTCCTGGAGCACGACGACGCGAACCGCGCCCTCATGGGCTCGAACATGCAGCGCCAGGCCGTCCCGCTCCTCTATACGGACGCGCCCCTCGTGGGCACGGGGCTCGAGGCGAAGGTCGCCTCGGACTCCGGAGCGGTCATCACGGCCCGCCGTGGCGGGACCGTGGTACACGTGACGGCCGACGAGATCGTGGTCGACACGGGAGCGGGCGGAGCCGGCAAGGCCGATCAGCCGCTCGCCAAGCTGGCCCAGTTCGACCGTTACAGGCTCAAGAAGTTCTGGCGCACCAACCAGGACACGGCGATCAACCAGCGGCCGCTGGTGCGCATCGGCGAAGAGGTGAAGCCGGGCGACATCATCGCCGACGGTCCGAGCACCGACCAGGGCGAGCTCGCACTCGGCCGGAACGTGCTCGTCGCCTTCATGCCCTGGTACGGCTCGAACTTCGAGGACGCCATCGTCATCAGCGAGAAGCTGGTGAAGGACGACGTCTTCACGTCGATCCATATCCAGGAGCTCGAGCTCCACGTTCGCGACACCAAGCGCGGCATGGAGGAGATCACGCGTGAGATCCCGAACGTGGCCGAGGAGAGCCTCGTCGACCTGGACGAGCTCGGCATCGTGCGCGTCGGGGCGCGGGTGAAGGCCGGTGACATCCTCGTCGGCAAGATCACGCCGAAGGGTGAGACCGAGCTGTCTCCGGAGGAGAAGCTTCTCACCGCCATCTTCGGTGAGAAGGCGAAGGACGTGAAAGACTCGTCGCTCCGGGTGCCTCCGGGTATGTCGGGCACGATCATCGAGGTGAAGATCTTCTCGCGTCGCATCGACGACCCGCTCCTCGAGAAGGAGCACGGGGCGAAGATCGGTGACCTCCGCACCATGGAGCGCGAGGAGATCCAGCGGATCACCGAGGCTCGCGACGAGGAGCTGCGTGGCGTGCTGCAGCGGCAGACGATCGCGCTGATGCTCAAGAAGGGTACGGTCGAGCCGCTCATGGACGAGGGCACGAAGCTCACGAAGGAGTCGATCGACGAGATCGACTTCCGGAAGGTCGACCTGAGCACCTTCAAGGTGCAGAACCAGGAGGCCAGCGAGCGGATCCGCCGGATCGTGGACGAGGCTCAGAGCCGAGTGCAGCGGGTCAAGGAGAAGACCGAGGAGCAGATCGACAAGGTCTTCCAGCCGGACGAGCTGCCGCCGGGCGTGGTCCAGCTCGTGAAGGTCTACGTCGCCGAGAAGCGGAAGATCTCCGTCGGCGACAAGATGGCGGGCCGTCACGGCAACAAGGGCATCATCGCGCGGATCGCGCCCGAGGAGGACATGCCGTTCCTCCCGGACGGACGGCCCGTCGAGATCGTCTTGAACCCGCTGGGTGTGCCGTCCCGAATGAACGTCGGGCAGATCCTCGAGACCCACCTCGGATGGGCCGGGCACGTGCTCGGCTTCGAGGCGAAGACGCCGGTCTTCCAGGGCGCGACCGAGAACGAGGTCGGCGCGCTCCTCAAGCTGGCCGGGCTGTCGTGGGTCAGCAAAGCGCACGGTCTGAAGGCGACTCCGCCGGTCAGCCTGACCGAGCTGCAGACGATCTCGCAGGCGTCGCGACTGCTCCCGGTCCACATGTCCGGTCCGGAGGCGAACGGCAACGGAAACGGCAATGGGACGGATCCCGCGGAGCTCATCTACGGCATCGGGCAGTCGCTCGACGCCTACCTGGCGCTCGGTCTCGGCAAGAAGCAGCAGAAGGTGTTCGACGACATCGTCGACTTCCTGCTCGAGGCGGGTGAAGAGATCGCGGAGCGTCATGGCGAGAGCATGTCGGACCTCTTCCCGGCCATCCAGAAGCTGAAGGGCCGATCGACGGTCAAGACGGGTCTGGAAGACGCCGTGGTCGAGTTGCTCGAATACTCCGAGGTCCTGCCGAACGGCAAGATCTGGCTCAGGGACGGCCGGTCCGGAAGGAAGTTCGATTTCCCGGTCACGGTCGGCGCGATCTACATGCTCAAGCTGAGCCACCTGGTCGACGACAAGATCCACGCCCGCTCCATCGGGCCCTATTCGCTGGTCACGCAGCAGCCGCTGGCCGGTAAGGCGCAGTTCGGCGGTCAGCGCTTCGGGGAGATGGAGGTCTGGGCTCTGGAGGCGTACGGCGCGGCCCATACGCTCCAGGAGATCCTGACGGTGAAGTCAGACGACGTTCAGGGCCGCTCGAAGGTGTACGAAGCCATCGTGAAGGGCGACAACCTGCCCAAGCCGGGTATTCCGGAGTCGTTCAACGTGTTGGTGAAGGAGCTGCAGGCGCTCGGCCTCAGTGTCACTCTCGGGGAGGAGGAGTAATTAGATGATCGATTTTCCGAGGACCCGAGACCAACGCGCGGCGGACTTCGAGTTCATCCAGGTGAGGCTCGCCTCACCCGAGGAGATTCGCTCGTGGTCGTTCGGCGAGGTGGTGAAGCCGGAGACGATCAACTACCGCTCCTTCAAGCCCGAGCGGGACGGCCTGTTCTGCGAGCGCATCTTCGGGCCGGTGAAGGACTGGGAGTGCCACTGCGGGAAGTTCAAGCGGATCCGCTTCCGCGGGCACGTCTGCGACCGCTGCGGCGTCGAGGTCACGCTGTCCAAGGTGCGCCGCGAGCGCATGGGGCACATCGAGCTCGCCGTGCCGGTGGCGCACATCTGGTTCTTCAAGACTCTGCCGAGCCAGCTGGGCTACCTGCTCGGCATGACGCTGCGTGACCTCGAGAAGGTCATCTACTACGCGGCGTACGTGGTCACGAACCCCGGCAAGCAGGAGGTCGAGTTCCAGGACCTCCTCGACGAGGACGAGTACTACGACCTGCGCGTGAAGGCTCGCGAGGAAGGGGACGACCAGTTCCGCGCGGAGATCGGCGCCGAGGCGGCGCGGACGCTCCTGCGGCTGCTCGACAACCCCGAGAAGAAGAAGATCCACGACCGCAACGCGGACGGCCGCGGGCTCGACCGGCTCGCTGACTGGCTCCGCCACGAGATCGCGACGGAGACCTCACAGCACCGCAAGAAGAAGAAGCTCAAGAGGCTCAAGGTCGTCGACGCGCTGCGCAACTCGGGTGAGACCCCGGACCTGCGCAACAAGCCGGACTGGATGATCCTGGACGTGATCCCGGTGATTCCGCCCGATCTGCGTCCGTTGGTGCCGCTCGACGGTGGCCGCTTCGCGACGTCCGACCTGAACGATCTGTACCGGCGCGTCATCAACCGGAACAACCGGCTGAAGAAGCTGATCGACATGCGCGCCCCCGAGGTCATCCTCCGGAACGAGAAGAGGATGCTGCAGGAGGCGGTCGACGCGCTCTTCGACAACGGTCGTCGCTCCAAGGCGATCCGCGGTCGCGGCAAGCGGCCGCTCAAGTCGCTGAGCGACATGCTGAAGGGCAAACAGGGACGCTTCCGTCAGAATCTGCTCGGAAAGCGCGTGGACTACTCCGGCCGCTCGGTCATCGTGGTGGGTCCGGAGCTGAAGCTCCACCAGTGCGGTCTCCCCAAGGCGATGGCGGTCGAGCTGTTCAAGC
>JASFUR010000104.1:0-9245 GCA_050050215.1 Gemmatimonadota bacterium | reverse complement strand
GAGATCGACCTCGATCGCCTCGAGCAGGACTTCCGGGAGTCGGCCACTCGGCTGACCTTCGTACGAGCGCGCCCGAAGGCCGTCTCCTACGCCCGCGCTCCGGTCGACATCAACCTCGGTCCGACACAGCTGCAACTCGGCGATCGCCAGGCGGAGGCGGACGTGACCGCCCGCATCTACGGATTCGGAGCGGCGCGGCTCTCCTTCGCGGTTTCTGCAGATGGGCTCGAATGGAGCGAGTACGAGCGGCTGGTCGACGACATGTCGAGGCTGCTCGAGCGGGCCTCACCCTGGGCTGACGACATCGATCGGGTTCGGGAATTGATCGCACCCGCGCTCGAAAAGCCGACGAGCACGGGTATCGAGGTCGACTACGTCTTCGCGACCGTCCGCTCCTTCGACCCGCCGCTCGCCGGTGAAGACGTCCTCGAGGAGCTGGACCTCGTACCGGTGTTGACCGGCGACGTGCGCGACCTGTCCGAGCGCGCCCACCGGGACGTCCTCAGTCACGCGTACAGCTACTACCGCGACGACCTGGTGGTCATCAGCTGGTCCAGGGCGCTGATCCTCGAGCCCGCGGGTGACACGGACGTCGCCGACATCCTCGCGGTGGCCCACGCCCAGCTCCTGGAGTTCCGGTATTACGACGAGCGCCTCGACGCCGAGCTGTCGCGCATGTACGACCGGATCGAGCAGGCTCGCCGGGCCTTCTCGGCGCTGGCGAGGCGTCGGCACGCGTCACTGGCGCGGTCGCTGCACGCGCTCTTGGCCGAGGTGACGGAGGTCTCGGAGCGGATCGAGAACGCGCTCGTCGTGACCGAGGACGTCTATCTCGCCAAGGTCTACGAAGCCGCCATCGATCAGTTCAGGGTGCGCTCGTGGGAAGCGGCGGTGGACAAGAAGCTGACGATCATCCGGGAGACGTACACGGCGCTCTACGACGAAGCGGCCACCGCGCGCTCCGAGTACCTGGAGTTGGCGATCGTCCTTCTCATCGTACTCGAGATCGTGCTCGCTGTGCTGAGTTGACCTCGGCCACTCCGCCACCTGGATCACTTCCTCCTCAGAGCGCCCACGCGCCGTGGGTAGATGCGGGCGTCGTAGACGGCGATGAAAGCATCCGGGTCATTGGATTCGATCGTCCGGACGGCGATGGGCACGAGCCGTCGGGGAACCACCATGGATACGATGTCGACCGGACCCTCGAGCCCCTGGCCCTTCATTTCGGTGACTCGCAGGCCGGCTTCGCGGAGCGCGCCGGAGAGGCTGGGGTTCTCGGCTCTGCAGTACGCCTGCACCGTCGCAGTGCCCATGGGGATCTTCGACTCGATCCACATCCCGACCCAGGTGCCGGTGCCGAAGCCGCCGGCGTAGCCCAGCACATGGAGCGGGCTCGTGATGTTCAGGATGGCCGTGCCCGATGCCGTGATCCAGATCAGCACCTCGAAGAACCCGACCACCGCCGCCGGTACGCGCATTCCGCGGGTGACGAGCACGAGGCGCACGGTCCCGAGGGACACGTCGCAAACGCGCATGACGAAGATCACGAGGGGGCCGACAGGTCCGGCGAGCAGTTCCATCACTCTTCAGTCCCACTCCTTTCCCGTCGAGATTCGTTTGTGCACGGGCTCGTCGAAGTGCCGTTTTCCGCGCTACGGTTGCGGTGGACCGACGCTCCGTCGAACATACCCGATCCGTATGATATCGAAGGATGCCGAGAGGCAGTGTCACGTAAAGGAGCAGGGGAGTGACTGGAGCCGCCGAGAAGACCGTCGAACGTTTCACCGACCGCCAGGAGGCAGGCCAGGAGCTGGCCGAGGCCGTCGAAAAGGCGCTCGACGGAGAAGAGGTGATCGTGCTGGCCCTCCCCCGCGGTGGCGTCCCCGTGGCCGCTGAGGTGGCGGACCGGTTGGGCGCCCCCCTGGATGTCCTCCTGGTGCGCAAGCTCGGGGTGCCATGGCAGCCTGAGATGGCGTTCGGCGCGATCGCGACCGGTGACATCCTCGCCACCAACGACGACCACGTGAAGGCGTTGGGGCTCAAGCAGGACCTCATCCACGACATCGTGGAGCGCGAGCGAGCGGAGCTCGATCGCCGCGAGCAGCTGTACCGCGACGGCCGTCCTCCCATCGACATCGCCGGCAAGACGGTCGTCGTCGTCGACGACGGCATCGCGACCGGCTCGACCGTGCGCGCCGCGCTGAAGACGCTCGAGCGGCGCGGAGTGAAGAAACGCGTCGTCGCATGCCCGGTCGCGGCGGCAGAGACGGTTCGCGCCCTCGAGAAGCTGGCCGATCAGGTCATCTGCCTCCGCACGCCCAAGGCCCCGTTCGGAGCCGTAGGCACCTGGTACGAGGACTTCGCGCCTGTCTTCGACTCCGAGGTCAAGAAGCTCCTCGACGGATATTCCGCGAGCGAATAGCGCCGGTGCACGGACGGCGCCCGTGTCTCCCCTCGACGTAGCAGGCCAGCCGCTCGATCGGCTCCGGATCGCGAGCCGGATCATGGAGGACTATGCGGCCCGGACCGGGCTCGATCCGACCGGCGAGCAGGTTCGATACCTGTGGACCGACGCCTTCGCGGTGTGCAACTACCTGACCCTCTTCCGCCGGACCGGCATGGACCGCTATGGCGATCGTGCAGTCCGACTCATCGACGCCGTCCACCACGTACTCGGACGGCACCGGGACGACGACACCCGCAGCGGTTGGATCAGCGGGCTTTCCGACGAAGAAGGCGAGCGCCACCCGACGGCCGGTGGACTGAGAATCGGGAAGCGGCTGGGTGAGCGCGGGCAGGGCGATCCGTACGACTCACGTCTGGAGTGGGACCGGGACGGCCAGTACTATCACTACCTGGTCCGATGGATTCATGCGCTCGTGCGGGCGGGCCGGGTGCTCGGCAACGAGTCCTACCACGTCTGGGCCGTCGAGCTCGCGGAAGCGGCGCACCGGGCATTCGTATACTCGCCAAAGGGCGGCGGGCCGAAGCGGATGGTCTGGAAGATGAGCATCGACCTCAGTCGGCCGCTCGTGCCCTCCGAGGGGGCCCACGACCCGCTGGACGGTCTGGTGGCGGCGAGCGCCCTTCGCGGGAATCTGCTCGATGGCGTCGGCCCGCAGCCCGCCCTCGACCGGCTGATCGACGAGCTCTCCGACATGTGTGTCGGGCGTGGCTGGATCACGGAGGATCCGCTTGGGGCGGGTGGGCTTCTGATGGATGCGTCCTGGCTCACGCGCCTTCTGGACACCGACGAACGCACCGAGTCGCTGCGCCCGATGGTCACCGGTCTCTGGGAGGATTCCCTCTTGAGCCTCGCCGCCGTGGCACGAGGGTATCCCCTGGATCGCGGTACGGCGGACAGGCTGGCCTTCCGGGAGCTCGGGCTCGCGATCGGCCTGTTCGGTGTCGACGCGTTGGGCGACGAGACGGAAGCGCTTCCGTCCGGGGCGGAGCAGACGGCTGAGGCCGTCGCCCGGCACGTCCCGCTCGGGGACACCATCGTCGAGATGTGGATGGCTCCGGAGGCGCGTGCGGCCGAGTCGTGGAAGGCCCACGAGAACATCAATTCGGTGATGCTGGCCACGGCGCTCGCGCCGGACGAGTACCTGGCGCTGTAGCCCGGCGGCTCTGGACTGGGCCGTTTTGTCGCAGAGCTGCCGGGCCGATTCGGGACTCTTTGGTCACCCTGCCGTGTGCCGTGTTCGGCGATGGCCCGAGAGGCCGAATCCCGGGCCTCCCGGCCGTCCATCCCGTGGCACGCGTTCTGCCTGTTCGGAAGGTCGAGGGAACCGACCGAACGGGTCGGACCAAGGCTTCAATCGCAGGAGGTATTACGATGCGTGCGCTCACCACGAGGCGTTGGGGAGCGGACGTCTCCCCGTGGCACGAGCTCGAGACTCTGAACAACAGGATGCGGGGCTGGATGGATTATCCGGCTTTCGGCACTTCGCTGTTCAAGACTCCGCTCCTCTCCGAGACCGATTGGGTCCCGGCGATCGAGCTGATCGAAGAGAACGACGAGTTCGTGCTCACCGCCGAGCTGCCCGGTCTCTCGAAGGAAGACGTGAACGTCTCCATCGAGGACAACGTCCTGACCCTCAAGGGCGAGAAGAAGACCGAACGCGAAAGCACGAACGACCGGACGCACATCCGGGAGCGTGAGTATGGGACGTTCGAGCGCAGCTTCACGCTGCCACGCAACGTCGACGCCGCGAAGATCCGTGCCGATTTCCACGACGGTCTCATGGAGATCCATCTCCCCAAGGGGGAGCAGGCGAAGAGCAGGAAGATCGAGATCAAGTGAAGCGGTAATCGCTTGAGCTCGGTGTAGGACCCTGGCCCCTTGGCAGTGTGGCTGACGGAGCCCCTGCCGGGGGTCGGGCTGCCGGTGACGGGTCGCGCGAGCGGGCGGGACCAATCGAACAGGAGGATCGAGAATGAACGTCGCATCGATTTGCACTCGACTTCCCGAGACCATTACCCCCGAGGATACCGTCGCGAGTGTGGCTCGGCAGATGCTCGAGCACGAAGTGGGTTCGGTCGTCGTGACCGACGCGGACGGATTCCCGGACGGGGTGGTTACGGATCGCGACATCGTTCTCCGGTGTGTCGCGGAGGGGCTGAATCCCGACAAGACGAAGATTCGGCGCATCATGACTCCGGACGTGCACACGGTAAACGAGGGCGCTCCCGTCGAGTCCGCGCTCGAGCAGATGGCCGACAAGGAGGTGCGTCGGCTGGTCGTGGTCAACGACGCGGGCAGAGTGGCCGGCATCGTGTCGCTCGACGATTTCCTGGAGGGGATCGTGGAGTCCACCGCCGACGTCGGGAGACTTCTCAGGCGGCAGGTCCAGGTCTGAAGAGGGGGCGACGTGAACAGCAGACGCGTGTACGGCGCCCCCCGGAAAGTGGGCTTCGCGGTTCTCGCGTGCCTGCTCGCCGCGGGCTGCGGTGCCGGAGACATAGCCGATGGCTCGGTGCTCCTGCGTCCCAACGGTGACCTGCTGGCCGCCGGTGAGACGGTCGATCGGGCCGAGAGTGTCGTCGGAGACGTCATGCTCGCCGGTCGCACCGTCGCGTTCACCGGTGACGTCGGGGGATCGTATCTGGGCGCCGGGGCGCAGCAGGAGATCCACGGGCGCATCGATGGGAGCGGTCGTATCGCGGGAGGAACGGTTCGCTTCGGATCGTCTGTCGGGCGCAACGTGACCCTGGCCGGCGGAACCGTCGAGTTGCTCGAGGAATCCGTCGTCGAGCGGAATGCCTACATGGCCGGTGGAACCCTGGACATCGACGGGACCGTCCGCGGTGATCTGTATGCGGGCGGGGAAGAGGTCGTCCTCGACGGAACGGTGGAGGGTGACGTGAGGATCGAGGCCGGTCGTCTCACCGTCGGGCCCTCGGCGCGCATCGGCGGTGACCTGACCTACCGGGTCGGGGACGAGGGCGCTTCGATCTCCGACGGGGCCGACATCGTCGGGCAGGTGGAGGTGTTGCCCCCGCGGGAGGACGGCGACTCCACGTCGATCGCGATGTACATCGTCAGGCTCGTGATGTTCATCGTGTGCGGCGGCGTGCTGGTGGCGCTGCTTCCCGGATCGGCCGCCCAGCTGGTCGAGGCGGTGCAGAGCCACCCGGCGCCGGCCCTGGGGTTCGGGCTCCTGTGGCTGATCGGCGTGCCGACGGTCGCACTCGTTGCGGCCATCACCGTCGTCGGGCTGCCGCTGGCTATGATCCTTGCGGCGGCGTACCTCGCGTCGCTCTATGCGGCGCCCGCGATTCCGGCGATGTGGCTGGGGGACGCGCTGCTGTCTCCCAGGGGGGCGTCGGACCGGGAGATCCGGCTGAAGTCCTTCCTGGTGGGAGGTCCGCTGGTAGGGCTCGCGGTTCTCCTGCCGTGGATCGGGTTCGTGGCGCGACTGGCCGCCTGGCTGCTGGGCCTCGGAGCGATGGCGCTCCTGATCGGCACGAACCTGAGGCATGCATCACAAGGAGGTGAGCGATGATCGAGACCGAGGCAGCACCCGATAGAGAGACCGAGGAGCGCGCGAGCGAGTCGGGCGGACAGCGTGAGGAGCATCGAGGGATTCGCGGCGACAAGATCGTCGCCAAGCTCAAGGAGCTCATCCACGAAGGGAACGTCCGCCATGTCGTCATCAAGAACGACGACGGCCACACGCTCATCGAGTTTCCGGTCAGCGTGGGCGTGGCGGGAACCGTTCTGGCGCCCGTGTGGGCGGCAGTGGGTGCGCTCGCCGCGCTCGTGACGGACTGCTCGATCGAGGTCGAGCGGAATCGATAGGGCTGGTCCCGAGGTCGGTGCTCCTACGAGCGCCGGCTCCTGACGCCGAACGCCCGCCGGGAGCCCGCCGACGATGGTGGGGGGATGGACTACGCCCACATCAACGGCCTCCCGACGGTGCGTTTCACGCATACCCGCTAGAATCGTCCTGACTGCCCGGGAGTGCAGGGATGATTCGAAGTGAGTGCGAGTGTGAGTGCGGCGAAGGCCACGTCCGACGTCCCCCGGCAGGTAACGTTGACCGGGTCGTCGAAGGGCGCGGCCATTCTCGTCGCCGATGCTGATCGCGCGGCGCGTGAGCGGCTCTCCGAGCTCCTCGACGCGGAGGGGTACCGTGTCCGTTCTGTGGCCGACGGCCAAGCCGCGCTCGAGGCGTTGGCCGGAGGGGATCTCGACGTGGTCCTGCTGGATCTGGACCTTCCGAAGGTCAGTGGTCTGAACGTCCTCGCGGCTCTGCCGGCGGTGGGGAGCGACGCCAAGTTCATCGTCCTGGCCGAGCGAGGGAGCGTGGAGTCGGCGGTCGAGGCCATGAAGGCGGGCGCCTCCGACTACCTGGAGAAGCCCGTGGAGTCCGAGGATCTGCTCACGAGCGTGAGCAGGGTGATCCAGGATCTGTCGGTCGGACGGGAGGTCCGGAGGATCCGTCGCTCGGCATCGGAACGGGGGCTCGCGCCCATCGTCGGGCGGACGCTCGAGATGCAGCGGGTCTTCCGGCTCGTCGAGCGCGTCGCGCCCACGCGGGCCAACGTGCTCGTCACGGGGGAGACCGGCACCGGCAAGGACCTGATCGCCAGGGCCGTTCACGACCTCTCTCCCAGGGCCGAGGGTCCGTTCATCGCGGTGAATTGCTCGGCCATACCGAGCACGCTCCTGGAGGCCGAGCTCTTCGGCCACACCCGGGGCTCGTTCACCGGGGCGGTACAGAGCCGGAAGGGGCTCATCGAGGAGGCGGAGGGAGGCACGCTCTTCCTCGACGAGATCAGCACCTTGTCCGAGGACGTGCAGGTGAAGCTCCTGCGGGTGCTTCAGGACCATCGGGTCCAGCGTGTGGGAAGGAGCAACCCCGTGTCGGTCGACTTCCGGCTCGTGGCGGCGACGAACACGGACCTGGCTCGCCTCGTGGAGACCGGAGACTTCCGAGAGGACCTCTTCTTCCGCCTGGACGTGTTCCCGATCGCGGTTCCGCCCCTCCGTGAGCGGCCGGACGATATTCTTCCCCTGGCGGAGCATTTCCTGGCGCTGTTCGCCGAGCAGCACGAGGTGGAGCCTCCCGCCCTCGCGGCCACCACCCTTTCACGGATGGTGAGCTACTCGTGGCCGGGCAACGTCCGCGAGCTCGAGAACTTCATCGAGCGGTCGGTGATCATGTACCCAGGTGCCCGTGGCTTCCCGTTCGACTTGCCTCGGGGCACGCGGGTCGGCGAGGAGAGGGAGCTGGTCGAGCATGCCCTGGAAGGGCAGTGGACGCTCGAGCGGCTCGAGCGGGAGTACCTGCTGTCCACACTCGAACGCACCCATTGGCACCAGTCTTCCGCGGCGGAGATCCTCGGGATCAACCGCCGGACGATCCACAGGAAACTGAAGCGCTACCGTGAAGAAGGCCTCTTGCCGGACGTCGAGCTCGAATGAGCCATCGCCGGTCGTAGCACACGGCCGACGTCTTGGGGGGCGGATCGTCACGCTGGTCGTGACGATGGCCCTGATGGGGGCGTCCGCGTCGACCGCGGTCGCGCAGCGCCCGGGTGGGACCCGGCCCGACGTTCTGCTCTACTTCGCCACCGGTTGTCCACACTGCGAGCGGGCCCTGGTCTGGCTGGGCGGCCTGAGCGCAACCCATCCGGAGCTCCGCATCGAGACGCACGATGTGGCGCGCGACCGCGCGGCGCTCGAGGCGCTGCAGGCTCTGGCGCGCGCTCGGGGTCTCGGGGGCGTCT
The DNA here is from genome assembly GCA_050050215.1 of Gemmatimonadota bacterium. Taxonomy (GTDB): domain Bacteria; phylum Gemmatimonadota; class Gemmatimonadetes; order Longimicrobiales; family Gaopeijiaceae; genus UBA2982. The sequence goes on along the minus strand of JASFUR010000104.1, from coordinate 1,007 downwards.
CGGTCCCGACCTTCGTCATCCGCGGCGACGAGGTGCACGTCGGCTTCGGGAGCGCCGAGACGACCGGGCGGATGCTCGAGGAGCTCCTGATGCCCCCACCGGCCGACGGCGGTGCGCCGTCTCAGGGAGCGGTGGCCGGGGTCGGTGGACTCGACGATGCTTCGGTCTCCCTCCCGTTCTTCGGCGTCGTGAGGCTCGACGAGGTCGGCCTGCCGGCCTTCACGGTCGTGGTCGGTCTCCTGGACGGCTTCAATCCGTGCGCCATGTGGGTGCTGCTCTTCCTGCTCTCCATGCTCGTGCACGTGCAGAGCCGGGCGCGCATGGCCGCGGTAGGAGGCGTCTTCGTGGGCGTGAGCGGCCTGGTGTACTACGCCTTCATGGCCGCGTGGCTGAATGCCTTCCTTCTGCTGGGCATCGCGCGCTGGATCCAGATCGGACTTGGTGGTCTGGCGCTGGTCATGGGCCTGCTGAACATGAAGGACTTCCTCTGGCTCGGGGCCGGCCCGTCACTCGCGATCCCCGAATCGGCGAAGCCCGGGATCTATGCCCGGGTGCGGCGGATCGTGACCGCCGAGAAGCTGGGCGCCGCGCTCGGCACGGCGGCCGTGCTCGCGCTGCTGGTCAACACCGTGGAGCTCCTCTGCACGGCCGGACTCCCGGCGCTCTACACACGAATCCTCACGCTGAGGGAGCTGCCCACGCTCACCTATCACGCGTACCTCGCGCTCTACGACGTCTTCTACATGCTCGACGACGCGATCGTCCTGGGCATCGCGATCGTGACGCTGAGCAATCGCCGCCTCCAGGCGGGCGAGGCGCGTTGGCTGAAGCTTGCGAGCGGCACGGTCATGCTCGCCCTCGGGGTTATGCTCATCGTGGAGCCTTCATGGCTCCTGGGAGGTTGAGATCATGAACGACACGACGCTGGCGCGGAACAGATTGGCGGAGCACCTCGCTCGAGCGGGGATCCACGACTCCCTGGTCCTCGACGCTTTGAGGGAGGTGCC
>JASFUR010000103.1:0-9330 GCA_050050215.1 Gemmatimonadota bacterium | reverse complement strand
TGCACGTTCTCGAGCCGGCCCATTTGGCTCACGGTGCCGCGGCGCAACCTCGAGATGAGCGGCCAGGACGAGCGCTCGTTGGTCGCCGTCCGCGTCCGGTAGAAGCTGACGCCCCAGGTCTGCGGCTCATCCGACGCCTCGTAGCGGATCTGCGAGAGAGGGATCCTCATCTCGACCGTCCAACCCTGGTCGTCGATGTTGACCGCAGACGACCAGACGGCGTCCCACGCGTTATCGCGGTCGTCGTCATTGAAGAGATACTGGTCCCGCTGAACTCCGGCCGCGCTCACACCGAAATTGTAGCCGGTCAGCCCGTCCAGGTTGGGGTCGAAGTGGACCGAGAACTGGTCGCTCCCCTGGTCGAACTGGTCGCGACGCGAGAGGCGTCGCTCGATGTCCTCGGGGTGGTCGTCCCACATACGGGCCGCGACCCAGACCGCGTCGTCACCGAACATGACGCGCACCTCGGTGTCGTACTCGACCGGCGCGCCCTCGACCGGCTCCCGTTGGATGAAGCCCGTGAATACCTTCGCGTCCTGCCAGTCCGCCTCGTCGATCACGCCGTCGATCTCGATATCGGAGAGGTCGCGGTCGGCCTCGAGGGCCGGTACGGCAGGCCTGGTCATCTCACGGACGGCGGCCGCGCGGTCCACGAGCCCGGCGCCCTCCGAATCATCCGGCTCTTCCTGGGCGACCGCCCCGAGCGGGGCGACGAAAACGATCATCGCCAGCAGGATGGACGTCGTGAGCTTCTCTCTATGAACGTCGGACAAAGAAACCATTCTCTATTCGGAAAAGGGACGTAGTGGCCCCTTGATTGCACATCGGAAAGAGGGGGGGACTGCACCCTCTGGGACACACCTTAAAACCAAAACGCTGACCGCATCCAGAGTTTTGTCAGGCCGGCGAGATGATGAAGACGCCGTGGATGCTTTCGGAGGCCCCGCGCAGTCCTACGCCGCACCCCGTGGTACTTGTTCCGCACCCGCGCGAGCCGGCCCGACGCCTCGAGCCAGCCCCCAGAGCCCCAGCGCCCCGGGCACGGCCATGTTGGCGAACAGGAGTGGGGCGAGAACCGGCGGGCCGTAGACGACCCGATCCACCAAGCTCGCAGACGAGGTTTCGGTGAAGAGCGGCGTGACGTGGAGCCCGAAGCCCAGAACCCCGGCAACGACCTGCAGCCCGAGCGCGACCCAGGCGACCAGATGCGCGGACCTTGATCCGGGCCACAGCACGGCCACCAGCACACCGCCGACGCCGGCGGCCGCGAGGACGACGGCGATCCACTCCCGGGGGTCGAAGAACCCGTTGCGGGCGTGGTCGGTGACCGCCAGTCCGAAGTTGCCCATGATGCCCAGTAGCGCCAGGAAGAGCACCCAGCGGCCCCACTCGGGGTCGCTGTCGGCGTCGACACGGCGATTCAGCAGGAGCAGGAGGCCCAGGCCCGCATAAGCCAGCGGCGCGATGAACGGCGCGGAATAGACGAGGGAATCGAGCTCGACTTCCTGAAAGAACTCGCCCGACAGATGCCAGAGCAGACCGGCGACCCCCACCGCGATGGCCATCCACCCGATCACCTCCCCGATCACCCCGGCCAAGCCCCTCCGGGGATCCTTCACGAACAGGATCCCGAGCAACGCCAGCCCGCCCACGGCCGAGAAGCTCAAGGGAATCCACTCGGCCGGATCACCGAACTGGTTGGCCGAGTGCGCGATGACGATGTCCAGGATGAGCACGAGCAGATTGCTCGCCACGAAGGCCTCGAGTAGCCAGGCGGGCGAGCGGAGCTTCTCCCTCATCGATTCAAGCGGAGCTGCCTGGCCATCTCCCTCAGCTCCGCCGTCTTCCTGAGCAGCTCGTAGTTGCCGTGCCACTGAACGAAGTCCGGCCCGCCCATGAACGCGCCGTGCTTCGCCGTGCGCCCGTAGTAGTGCCAGAGGTCGAAGTACAGGAACTCCGCCGGCTCGTCGTACGGTTCCGGCGTGAGAAGTCCCTCGGCGTGCAGGGAGTCCACGATCGCCCGGGCCGCCGACACCTTCTGGTTCGTGGCCTCGATGACCGCCTCGGCCGACTCGTAGAAGGCCTCGGTCCTGTTCGACGTGTGGCAGATGTTGCACATGGCCTGCATCTCGACCTGGCCCTGTCGATAGCTCGGCCGCTGCTCGGACACCGCGGCGAACAGGTACCAGGAGAGCCGCTCCGTGACGTCGTGTGTCACGTCGGCTCCCTCGAGGCCACTCATGTGGCACGTCGAACACGTGGGGACGGGTGTATCCGCTACCCCGAGCTCGTCGGGAGGAGCGGCGAGGTTCATCTGGTCGCGCATCGACTCGAAGATGACACCGTGCTTCGACTCCTCGTAGATCTCCAGCTGCGAGTGATCGGGACCCATGTGGCACTGGCCGCAGGTCTGCGGCTGGCGCGCCAGCTGAACGGAGGACTGGTGCCTGGCGTGGCACTGTGTGCAAGAGCCGATGCTCCCGTCCTCGTTGGGTCGTCCGATGGAGTGACACGACGCGCACCCGGACTCGATCGCCGAGCCGCCCTCACGCAGCGCCAGGGCGTTCCCGGGTCGGTTCACCGCACCCGGGTGGTGGCTCTCGGCCTGCGCCATCTGCTCGTCAGTGAATGGCTCCGGGCCGGCAACGGCCGCGAAGGCCGGTGCCGCGTGGCGCGACCGGAGGAACTGGTCGTACTGCTCCTCGTGGCAGCGGGCGCAATTCGCCGAGGTGATGGTCTCGCTGATGCGGAAGCCGCGATGCTCGATGCCCTCCTGGCCCTCGATCGGACCGTGGCACTCGAGGCAGTTCACCCCCTCCCGGTTGTGCTCGCTGATGTCGTATTGCTCGACGATCGCGCGCGTCTCGTCCCGGTGGCACTGAGCACACTCGCCCGTGGCGCGGACCAGATCGGCGGTCTCGTAGGCCGTGTCCAAATCCGGACGGGCCTGGTTCACCAGGAAGGCGGCGACCACGAGCGCGGTGCCGACGAAGACGGCAATGAAGACGGCTCGAAAGGACTGCACTAACGAGATCTCCTGTTTGGCGGGGAGTCTTTGAAGCTCTGAATACGAGCGCACACATGCAACCGGGCGAATTCCCTACCGGCGGCCGCGCCACGGCCTCGGAACCTCCCTGTCGCGAGCCGGGCCCCGTGTGCCCGCACCAGCGATGCAAGCGGTTGACGGGGCTTCAGATAGAGGATCTCGGCCCGCCCCGCAGACGCCGGATCAGGATGAGCGCGCGCTCGGCCGGACCGCTCGCCTCCAGCAGATCCATGCGCTCCTCGGGATGCATCGGGATCGCGAGCGAGAGCAGGTCGATGACCTGCTCGTCGGCCATCTCGGCCGGGGGAAGCTGGACATCCGGGATCGCGGCCAACAGCGCTTCTTCGAGCTGCTGGCGGCGCTCGGCCAGCACAGCGCGGTCGGCCTCTGCGATGGGCTCGGGAAGCTCCTCGACCTCCGCCAGGCGATACGAGCGGCTGGCGTCCTCGGTGAGGACCCGGAACTTCGTGAAGCCGTCGAGGACGATGTTGTACCGGCCGTCCGGAAGCTGCTCGGACTGGACGATCCGGCCCGCGCTCCCGAGCGCGTAGATCGGAGGGCGGCCCTCGTAGTCCGGCTCGAACCCCGGCTGGAGCGTCACCATCCCGATGACGCTGTCGCCCGCCAGGGCGTCGGCCACCATGTCGCGGTAACGCGCCTCGAAGATGTGGAAAGGCTGAGCGACGTGCGGGAAGAGCGACACGTCCGGGAGCGGGAAGATGGGGATCGAGGCCGGGAGCCCCGAACCGGCGACCGGATCCTCCTGGGCCTTCAGGAGCCCAGGGAGGAACAGGAGGGCGATCAGCACGGTGGTGCTCCTCATCACGATCTCGGCGCTTCCGGTGGGAGTCGGTCTGCTCCGGAACGTGACGGAGATGCGACGGACGCGCCACTCCCCGATGAGGGTGAGCGACACGTTTCTACGCCTTGGGGGACAGAAGCCACTCCGGAGGAGATCCCTCGCATGCTCATGTTCAAGCGCATTCGCACCCAACAGCTCTTCGGCCGTCTGCCGATCGCAGCGCTCGTGGCTCCGGTCGCCATGCTCGCCGTCGCATGCGGCAACGACGAATCCACGGGCCCCGGCGGCGGCGGCGGCACCCCCGCCGACGCCGAGGCCTACCTTTCCGAGCTCCCCTCCTGGGAGGAGTTCGCTCAGCCGGACACCGTCCTCAGGGACGAGCTCGACGCGGAGGGGGACACACTGCCGGTCGCGGAGACCATCCTGGACAGCGTACCGGTGTTCGCGGATGGTGGCGGCATCGACTCGGTGCTCACGGACGTCCGCTACGTCTGTCAGGCCCGGCCGTACTCGATCTCCGACGCACCGAAGGAGATCGTGATGTTCAACCCGCAACGGGCCATCGTGTATGCCGGTGCGATGATCCAGGGCAGGAGCAAGAAGGAGCTGGGCTCCCTCCTCCCGCTCCGACCCCCGCACCGCCGCGAGATCACGGTTTCGATCCCGAAGCTGGCAACAGGTGAGAACAGTCGCACCGTCGTACCGACGCAGGCCAACGTGGATGGAGCCTGGGGCGACATCATCGGGAATGCGGTCATCGCGGACTTGAGTACCGGCGTGGAGACTTCGTTCGAGATGTCTTCGTACCACTCCGAGAGCGAGTACGCGCTACGCGCCAGCATCTCGGGTCACTACCTGAACTTCGAAGGCAGCGCGTCGGGGAGCATCGACAAGTCCCTCGCGAAGAACACGGTGACCGCGACGTTCATCCAGCGGATGTACACGGTGGTGGTCGAGCCGCCCGAGGGCGGCTTCTTCGGGGACGACTTCACGCAGGCCGATCTCGACAAGCTCGTCGGCGACGGCTTGATCGGCCCCGACAACCTGCCCGTCTACATCTCGGAGGTCGTCTACGGCCGGATGATGATGTTCTCCGTCACGTCGACGGCTACGGAGTCCGAGATTCGCACGGCGATGCAGGCCTCCTACGACACCTTCGCAGGCGGAGCCAGCGGTGAGGTCTCGGGCAAGAACCGCTCGGTCCTCGAGTCGTCCGAGATCACGATCTACGCCATCGGCGGCAGCGGCGAAGCGGTCGCCAACATGATCCGCACCGGCAACTGGGCGGCCTACTTCGAGGATGAGCCGCTCCTCTCCGAAGCGGTGCCGCTCAGCTACACGTTCACGAACGTGGGCGACAACTCCATCGCGGCCGTGACCGAGGCGACGAAGTACAACATCAACGAGTGCGAGCCGCGTCCGCTGGTTCCGGGCACGTTCGACTTCAACGCCCAGCAGGAGCTGTCGGTGCCACTCAGCCCCGGCTACCAGACGTACTTCGGCGACATCGACGGCGACGACCGCCAGGACATGATCTTCAGCTATCGGTCGGGATCCACACACAACCTCGCGGTCGCGACCGCGGACGCCTCGGGCACCTACACGGTGGGCGGCTCGGAGGCCGCGACGGTCACCCCGGCGGAAGGATGGTCGCTATTCAACAAGGCGGCCGTCGGCGACGTGGACGGCGACGGCGACGACGACATCGTCTTCAACAAGCTGGACACGCAGAACTCCTTCTACGTCGCGCTCTCCGACGGCGACGGCACCTTCACCTGGTCCGATCGACAGGACCGAGGGGAGACCGGCTGGGGCATCTATACACCGTACGTCGTCGACCTGGACAACGACGGAAGTGGCGATCTGCTCTGGAACGGACACACGACGGGCACGAATCGGACCTACACGGCCATATCCGCCGGGGACGGCACCTTCGATCTGTCCGGAGGCGCGCAGGACCAGGTCGGCACCAACAGCTGGACCGATACCGAGTTCTTCATCGCCGACGTCACCGGGGACGGCTACCTGGACCTGATCCATACCCGGTCGCGCGACGACAACAACGTCGTCTGGGTGTCCCGCAGCAACCACGACGGGACGTTCGACATGTCGGACGGCGCGTTCACGAACTACAGCCAGTGCTGCTTCGGGGACTACAACCCGCTCGTCGGCGACATCAACAATGACCAACGAGCCGACATGTTCTGGATCGCCGACGGTCGTTCCACGATCCCGATCCACCGGGCGCTGGGGAACGCGAACGGAACGTTCACGAGGCTTAGCTGGCAACACGTGCCGGCCGAGGCCGATAGCTCCGGACCCTACGAGGTGCGCATGGGCGACGTGGACGGGGACGGCGACTCCGACATCATCCTGGTCGACCTGAACGGGGACAACAACCACCCGGATCCGAACACCAACGGTGCGAAGATCTGGGTGGGACTCGGATCGGTGGATGTCGACCTCGGGACGATCTTCGACTTCAAACCGGTCGACCAGGTGCACCCCAACCAAGACGTCTGGGGCCAGTACAAGGTCGTGGCGACCGACGTGAACGGCGACGACAAGACCGACCTGGTGCTGCATTGGAACAGCAGCCCGCACCGGGTCTATGTGGCGCTCGCGAAGTAGCTGCACGCACGACGAGCAATCGGTCGAAGCACGGCCGGCCGGGAGCGATCCCGGCCGGCCTTCTTCGTGCCTGGAAGGCCTCGACCTGCTTGTCCCGGGCTGCGCGCGCGGGGTACAGTGGAGATACCGACCTGCTGCAGCCTACCCCCTTCGGTTCGATGTCCGCTCCAGATTCTTCCGCCGCGACGGGTTCGCACGACCCTTCGCGCGTCACCCGGCTCCTGCACGACTGGAGCGAAGGTGACGGCCATGCCTTCGACGAGCTCCTGCCGCTCGTCTACGACGAGCTCAGACGCCTCGCGAGCCGCGCGCTCCGTGGCGAGTCCGCCGGGCACACACTGCGCACGACGGCTCTCGTCCACGAGGCGTACGTCCGCCTTGTCGGCTCCGACGTGGACTGGGAGGGCTCCCGTCACTTCATGCGAGTCGCCGCCCGGGCCATGCGGCGCGTGCTCGTGGACCATGCCCGCGCCCGGAAGAGTCAGAAGCGGGGAGGCGGAGCGGCGGCCATCCCGCTGGATGGGCTGGCGGGCATCCTGCCCGGCGAAGAGCACCACCCCGACGACGTCATAGAGCTCGATGAGGCTCTGGAGCGACTTATTGCGCTTGAAGAGAGGAAGGGTCGTGCCGTCGAGCTCCACTACTTCGGAGGTCTCTCCTACGAGGAGGTGGGAGAGGCGCTCGAGATCTCGACCGCGACGGTCCACCGGGACCTGAGGATGGCCCGGGCATGGTTGTACAAGGAGCTTCGCAATGACGACGGCAGGGGGTGAGCGCTTCGAGCAGCTGAGTCGGCTCTTCGACGCGGTGGTCGAGGCGCCGAAGGACGAGCGCGAAGCGCTGATCCGGTGGGGCTGCGAGGGGGACGAAGACCTCGAGAGCGAGCTGCGCCAGCTCCTCGCCGCGGATTCGACGGGAGACCCCGACGGCTTCGTCTCCGGCGTCATCGCGGCAGAAGCGGCCCACATCACGGGTCCCTCGCTCCAGGGGCACCGGTTGGGCGCCTGGGCCATCGAGGAGCCCATCGGCGAGGGCGGCATGGGTACGGTCTACCGTGCACGCCGCGCCGACGGCGAGTACGAGGCGACGGCCGCCATCAAGCTCGTGCGTGGCGGGGTGCCGAGCCCCACGCTCAACGAGCGCGTGCGCTCCGAGCGACAGATCCTGGCCGGTCTGTCCCACCCGGGTGTGGCGCAGCTCCTCGACGGCGGCACGACCGAGGACGGCACGCCCTACCTCGTCCTGGAGCACGTCGACGGGCTGCCCATCACGGAGTGCTGCGACGAGCGCGGCCTCGACGTGGACGCGCGGCTCCGTCTCTTCCTCAAGGTGTGCGACGCGGTCACGTACGCGCACGGCGCGCTCGTGGCGCACCGCGACCTCAAGCCGAGCAACATCCTCGTCACGGCGGAAGGCGAGCCCAAGCTGCTCGACTTCGGCATCGCGAAGCTCGTCGACACGGTGAGCGAGGGCGACGTCACCCAGAGCTACGGCCTCATGACCCCCGCGTACGCGAGCCCCGAGCAAGTGCTTGGGCAGCGCGCGGGCGTGGCCGCGGACATCTACTCGCTCGGGGTGCTGCTCTTCGAGCTCCTCACCGGCCACCTCCCCATCGAGACTCGCGGGCTCACGCCACCCCAGGTCGCCGCCAAGATCACGACCGAGGTGCCCCCCCTCCTGAGCGCCACCGCGACCGCGGGACGCAGGCGACGGTTGAGCGGGGACCTCGACGCCATCGTGTCCCGGGCCCTCCGCAAGGAGCCCGAGCGCCGCTACGACTCGGTGGCTGCCCTCGGGGACGACATCCGCCTGCACCTCGAAGGGCTCCCCATCAACACGCGACGAGACGACTGGGCCTACCGGACCTCGAAGGCGCTGAAGCGGAACGCCGGCGTGGTCAGCGCGGGCATGCTGCTCCTCATCGTGATGGTGACGTTCTTCATCAACGCCATCGTCCAGAGCCGTGCCGTCGCGCGCGAGCGCGACCGCACGGCCGCCGAGCGGGAGACGGCGGTGCGCGTGAGCCAGTTCCTCGAAGACCTGCTCACGGAGGCCGACCCGAACCAAGCGACGTCGCTCGACATGACGGCGCGCGAGGTCCTGGACCGGGGCGCGCAGCAGGTGATGAGCGGCTTGCAGGACGAGCCCACGATCCAGGCGTCGCTCGCCACCGTCATGGGACGCGTGTACAACGCGGTCGGGGAGTACGACGCCGCGGAGCCGCTGCTCGACTCCGCGGTCGCCGTCCTGCGCCGCGAGAGCGACGCCACCCCCGACCAGCTCGGCGACGCCCTCATCGAGCGGGCCTCGCTCGCGTACTCGCTCGGGGACTACCAGAGGAGCTTCGACCTCTCCGAGGAAGCGCTCGCCACGTATCAGGAGGTCGCGGAGGGAGACGACGTGCGGCTGGCGTCCACCTATGACTGGCTCGGTGCCAACTCGACCGAGCTCGGCCGCCTCGACGATGCCGAGCGCTACACGCGCGAGATGGTCGAGATGTACCGGCGCATCGATCCGGAGCCCAACGAGGACCTCGCATCGGCGATGACCTCCTACACCGACGTGCTGCGCGCCGTGGGCAAGGTCGACCTCGCGGTCGAAGTCGGTGAGGAGGCGCTCGCGATGACGCGGGAGGTGTACGGCCCGAACCACCTCGAAGTCGCCTTCGCCCTGAACCAGATGGCGAGCAGCCTGCGCGCGGCCGGGCGCTACGAGGAAGCCGTGCCTCTGGTCGAAGAGGGGCTCGCGCTCCGGCGCGCCAACTTCGACGGGCCCCACGTCGAGGTGGCGGCGAGCCTGGGGAACCTGGCCAACGTCTACCTGGCGGTGGGCCGGAACGAGGAGGCGGAGG
>JASFUR010000102.1:0-9348 GCA_050050215.1 Gemmatimonadota bacterium | reverse complement strand
GGGTTCTGCGGGGGTGGCGCCAGACGAGCGAGGCCGCTCATCGTGCCTCGGGCTCGGTGACGATGATCACGCCACGTCCGGCGGCTCCGTTGCCTTCCAGTCGATAAGGATAACGCCCCGGTGGCGCGCCCTCGAACGTCAGCACGTACCGCGCGTCCTGGTCGATCAAGGGGGGTGACGCCGTCTGGTCCGTGCGCTCCAGGAAGGACCAGAGGTCGCCGCCCAGGCTGTCCGGCTCGAAGACGACCTCGTGGATGAGCCAGTCGGTCGTGACGAACTCCACGAAGGCCCCGGGCTCGATCGAGAGCGCGGCCGGGTCGGCGCGCTCCACCCGACCACCCGCGAGGGCGACCCGATGTACCTCGTCCGAGGCGGTCAGCCCCAGCTCGGTCTGCAGCAGCTCGTCGGCCTGCAGCGACGGGTCGGACTGCTCGCACCCGATGACCACCAGGCACGAGATCCAGACCGCGAGCGCTCTCAATCGGCCACTTCGGTCCCACATGAGATGCAGAAGCGCCACTCGGGCTCGAGCTCCTCTCCGCACTCGTTGCAGGGCACGACCTTGAGGTCCGTGCCGCAGAACGGGCAGAAGTTGAGGTTCTCGCGGGTGGGCAGCTCGGCTCGGCACCACTGGCACGCCCCGGGCGCGGGCGCGGTAGTGTCGGTGGCCGGAGCGTCCTCGAACACGTCCACGCCGGGCGGCACGACCTCCATCGAGTCGGAGTTCGAGCCGGCGGCTCCCTCCGAAGGGGCCAGATCCGCCATGGATATCGGGTCCTCTGCGTTCATCGCTTCCACCAGATCGGGCTGCTCGTCCATCGCAGCCGCGGAAATGTCCACGTAGGCCTGGTTCAATCGCACGTCCACGGCGGCGTACTCACGGTAGAGCCCCGTGTTGGGATTCGCCGTTTCGAGCTCGGCGCGCAGATCGCGGAGAGCGGGCTCGGACTCGAGAACCAGGTAGCCACCCTCGCCGGCGAGCAGGCGGAGGAGGGCATCCTCGTAGTCGCCGTTCATCTCGACGCCGATCCGATCCCGATGCGAGCCGTACGGCACGAGGTTCTGATAGATCTCGGCCACGGTGAACGGCTCGGTCAGGTATTCGGGATGCTGCGTCTGGATCTCCTCGATCAGCGCGAGGTGAAAACGCTCCAGCACCCCAGGTGCATCATTCATTCCTAGGATTCCTCGACTTCCAGCCGGACCAGACCCGCTTCCACGGCTGCACGCATGAACGACTCGGGGTCGGTGAAGGGTACCTCCACCCCGCTCTGCTCGTGCCACCGCTCGGCCAACCGGCGCATGTAGTGTGTGATGGACTCGTGCGAGAAGCCCGCCATGTCCCGCATCTGACGCACGATCTGGCGCCAGGTTCCTCGCAGGAGTTGGCCGTCGCTCAGGCGCACCGCTCGAACTTCGTCGTCGCGCGCGGCCAACGATCGCTCGAAGAGCTCGAGCTGGCTGGGGTCGTACGTCGTGAACCCGTCGGCCGCGCCCATGCGTGTCTCCACCTCGGCGAGCAGACGATCGATCGGGTCGTCGAGCTCCTCGAGCTCGCGGAGACGCTGCTCCCAGGGAGCCATTCGGGCGTCGCCGGACTCGAGGTGCCAGATCGTTCGTTTGAGCTCCATCAGGCGCCACACGCCGAGCGCGTCCCAGTGCTCCTGGGGAGGGACCCGCTCGAACTCACGCAGAGCCGCTTCCCAATCGCCTCGGTCGTACAGAAGATGACCGAGGTAGACCCGCGCCTCATGCAGGTCGGGATCGAGGCGCAGGGCGCGTCGGATCTGTCGGCCCGCACCCACGTCGTCACCGAGACGGTGGAGCGCGTAGCCCAGCGAAGCCGCAGCGTCCGCGCTGTCGGGACGCCCGGCGGCGGCCTGGGCGAAGATGTCGCGGCAGTCCGCGTACATGGCCGCACGGTAGAGGGCGCGACCGATGGTGAGCATGAGCTCGATGTCGTCGTCGTAGCCCTTGGCGGCGACCTTTCGGAAGAGCTTCAACGCCTCCTGGCGCTCACCGAAGCGCAGAAGCACCTCGCCGAGCCCGACCAGCGCGTCGTCGTGCCCAGAATCCAGGACCGCCGCGCGCTCGAAGGCATGGCGTGCCCAGGCGTACTCCTCCCTGGCGAGACGCGCATACCCGAGTCCGACGTACAGCTCGACGGCATTCGGATAGATGGAGAGGCCCTCTTTCAGCATCTCGAGGGCCCCGTCGTAGTCGCCGTCGTTGTAGAGCTTGTGTGCCGCTTCGTCGTATTCCTCTGAGCTGAGGAATCCTTCGGGCATGTAGTTGAGCTCCTCTCGACCGCCGATGGTCGATCCGGGAAGGCTGGATCGAGACAACTATAATGCGACCCCAGGGGCGGTACCACCCTGGAAACGGGACGCTCCCGACGAGCGCCGAAGCGAGCCGACGAGGGGGGCTCAGGCCTTCGCGTAGGCGATGCCGCAGGCCTTGCAGACCAGGTCTTTCCCGGCCCTCACCAGCCTGTGTCCCTCTCCGTGTCGGGGGCAATCCGGATCGTCCCCGGCCTCCATGATCTCCCGCACCTTCTTCCGCTCGGTGCGTGTCGCCTTCGGGATCTCGGCCTCGTAGCGGAGGGAGGAGGCGCTGCACTCGAAGAGCGCGACGGCACCGCCACCTTCGGCCGCACGAATCCCGAGCAGCATCAGGTAGCCCCCGTTCGGGGACTCCAGCCGCTTACCGGCATAGTACGCCTTCAGCAGCTGCTTCTGGTTATCCAGCTTCAGTGCGTCACCCAACGAATCCCCCCGAGATCGACCGGATATGCCGCGAAAGCGGCAGGAGCCCGGACAAAAAGAGGCGAAAGTATAGGGGGCCGCTCGGTTTTCCGCTACCGGGTACCGGATCCCGACGCTAAGGTGCGGGACGATGCCCAAAACGAAACGGAACGGAAGCCGTGAAGGGCCTCCGCTCCGTCGTGCGGCAAGGATGGACGGCGGTCAGGCGACCGTCGCGTCCTCCAGGCTCTTGGCAGTGTTTTCGGCGCCGTGCGCGATGGCCGGCTTGCAGAAACGGATGCCGATCTCATGCAGTCCCTGGAGATCGCCAGCCGTGAGGTCGGGGTAGCGCTCCCCGATATAATCGATCGTCTCGTCCATCCAATGACGCTGATCGTCTTCTTCAGCCGCGAGAACTCCGCAGCGATTGATGTGACTGAACAACTCGTCACGTGCGCGATCTAGAAGCTTCTCTTTCGACAAGATCTCTCTCCGTTGCGGTCTATGCCGGGGCGCGCCTGCAGCGCGCGGTGTCGTGTTATTGGCTTCAGCCGTATAACGTAACCGCCCGATGAAGAGAGACAAATACTCGTGAACCGCCAGTGTCACTCAGCCCGATAAGACTCGAGGTCTTCCGCCACCTCTTCGCCGCCCTTGCCGAGGAGATGGGCGCCGCCCTCAAGCGGGCCGCGTTCTCGCCCAACATCAAGGAGCGGAGGGACTACTCCTGCGCGCTCTTCGATCCGCGCGGTGTGGCTGTGTCCATGGGCGATCACATGCCCGTCCATCTCGGCGCGATGCCGATGAGCGTCGAAGCCGCGCTCGGCGCGCTGGGCCCACTCGCCCGCGGGGACGTGGCCTGCCTGAACGACCCGTTCCACGGCGGCACGCACCTTCCCGACGTGACCCTGATCTCGGCGGTCCACGCCGCGGACACGCTGCTCGGATACGTAGCGTCGCGAGCCCACCACAGCGACGTGGGTGGGTCCACGCCGGGATCGATGCCGCTGGCGAACGAGATCTTCCAGGAGGGACTGCGCATCCCTCCGGTCCGGCTGTATCGAGCCGGCGAGCGTAGTGACGACCTGTGGTCGCTGCTGCTCGCGAACGTCCGCACGCCTACGGAACGCGCCGGAGACCTCGACGCCCAGCTCGCGGCCCTCAATACGGGGAGCAGCCGGTTGATCGAGATCGCCGAGCGAAGGGGTGTCGAAGAGACACTCGAGGCGATGGGCGCGCTCATCCGGTATGCCGACCGCCTGGTCGAGGCGGGCCTGGAGCTCATTCCCGACGGGAGTTACCGGGCCGTCGATCATCTCGAGGACGACGGGTTCGGCAACGGTCCCATCCCCATCCAGGTGGCTTTGACCGTGTCCGGCGGCCGGATGACCGTCGACTTCGAGGGGACGTCCCCGCAAGTGGCGGGAGGGGTGAACGCCGTGGCGGCGATCACGGCCTCGGCGGTGCGTTACGTGGTCCGCTGCGTGCTCGAAGCACTTCTCGGCGAGACCCTTCCGGCCGGAGGGGGCTCCATGGCGGCGGTGACCGTCGAGATGCCGCCGGCCTCGGTCGTGAACGCCCGGCCCCCGGCCGCCGTCGCCGCCGGGAATGTCGAAACCAGCCAGCGGATCACCGACGTGCTGTTTCTCGCGCTGGCCGAGGCGCTCCCGGACCTCATGCCCGCGCTCTCGCAAGGCACCATGAACAACACGACCGTGGGAGGCACGGACATCCGGACCGGCGAGCCGTTCGCCTACTACGAAACGGTCGGCGGCGGGATGGGCGCCGGTCCCGAGCGGGACGGACTGAGCGGCGTCCACGTCCACATGTCCAACTCGCTGAACACGCCGGTCGAAGCGCTCGAGCACGCCTATCCGTTCCGCGTCACCCACTACGGCATCCGGCGCGGATCGGGCGGCGAGGGCAAGCACCGCGGAGGCGACGGGCTGAGACGGGACCTGCAGATCCTGACGCCCGCACGCGTCGCCCTCCTGTCGGAGCGGAGAGCGACGGGCCCGACCGGCGCACGAGGCGGCGCGGACGGACAGCCGGGAGAGAACGTCCTGACCCGGGAGGGGGTAGAGGAGCGGCTCCCGGCCAAGGCGACCTTCTCCGTCAGAGCGGGCGACATCGTCAGCATACGGTCGCCCGGCGGCGGTGGCTGGGGACACCCGAATCACGACTGACCGGCCCGACGGGCCGCACCACATACCACGACTTCATGGAACTACGCTTTTCGTGCATCTGCGAGGACGCGCGCCCTACGCCCGACGGGAAGCTCGACGTCCACGGCATCTATCACGACCTCGCGGCGCCCGGCTTCCCGGCGCAGCAGGACATGCTCGTGTTGGTGCTCGTGCTCGAGTGGAACAGGGAGGACCACGGCCGCTATCTGTTCAAGGCGGACCTCGAGGACGAGGACGGTAAGGTCTCCGTGACCGTCGAAGGGGAAACCGAGGTGCACCTGCCGAGCCCGGACCGGCCCCCGGCACGAAGCCAGCTCATCATGCCACTCGAGAAGGTCGTCTTCCCCAAGGCCGGCCAGTACCGTTTCAAGATCAAGGTCAAAGGCCACACGTTCGACGGGCCGGGCATCTACCTGATCGAGGCGCCCGAGGACGGCGCGGAGGCGTGACGCACGCTTGATGCTCCCACCGGGGTACGAGGAGGGATCCTCCGGAGGCGCCTACGGCTTCGCCTGGACACCGCTGCGTGGGTGGCTGGCGGAGCTCCTGGAGAGCGGTGGCACCTTGCACGGGTGGGCCGCGTCCCGTGAGGGAGCCAAGCCCCTGGTGGGACGGGGTGGGCCGCGCTCCTCGTACGCGGTCGACGCGCCGTCCCTGGGCCCGGACGGCCGTCCCCGCTGGGCCGTCCGCCACTACCACCGGGGCGGGCTGATGGCGCCGTTGCTTCGTGACCGTTACCTGCCCACCCGGATCCCCCGCCCGGTCAAGGAGTTGTGGGCCACGGTGGAGGCCAGAGCGAGGGGCGTGCCCGCCCCGGCCGTCGTGGCGGGAGCGGTCTACCCTGCGGGTCCGTTCCACCGAGCGGACCTGGTCACCGAGCTGATCCCGGACGCCCGCACGCTCGAGGCGCTCATTTTCGGAAGTGGCGGCATCGCCGACGCCTCCGAGCTGCTCGGACACGCCGGCCGCCTGGTGGGCCGGCTCGAGAGCGCCCTCGTGCTCCACACGGACCTGAACGCCGCGAACATCCTGCTCGTCCGCGGTGACGAGTCGTCCGGCGCCCGCGTCGTGGACCTGGACGGATGCATCGTCTTCCCGCTCGATCACAAGGGGCCCGGACCGGTCATGCGGAAGCGGCTCGAGCGCTCGCTCAGAAAGCAGGTCAGGAAGCACGGCCGTGAGCTCGCCGAGCACGAGTGGGAGGCGCTCCGGGCGGGATACGAGGAGAACCCGTGAGCGGCTGGGAGGGCCCCCCTCCCCGCGAGATCTGCATCGTCATGCTCTCCGCGATCGGTGACGCGGTCCACGTGCTCCCGGTCGCAGGCGCGCTGAAGCGCGCCTGGCCGCAGTGCCGCATCACCTGGGTCGTCCAGCCGGTTCCGTACCGACTCGTCGTGGGGCACCCCGCGATCGACGAGTTCATCGTCTTCGATCGACGGCGCGGGCCGGCGGCGTGGCGGAGCTTCGCGGAGGCTCGGCGCGCACTCCGACGCCGCCACTTCGACCTGCTGTTGGGGCTCCAGGTCTACTTCAAGGCGGGACTCCTCACCGCCCTAGCGGACGCTGGGATGAAGCTCGGGTTCGACCGCGCCCGGGCCCGGGACCTCCAGTGGCTGTTCACGAACCGCCGCATTCCCGCTCACGAGCCACAGCACGTCCAGGACCAGTACTTCGAGTTCCTCGAGTATCTCGGCGTCAGTCCGGAGCCCGTGAGCTGGGGGCTGACGTTCAACGAAGACGAGCGACGGGCGCAACGGAGCTTCTTCGACCGGCTCGACCGGCCCGCATGCGCCGTCGTGCTCGGCACCAGCAAGCCGGAGAAGAACTGGTCGCCGGACGGCTACGCCCGCGTGCTCGAGGGGCTGGGCAGGGACTTCGGGATGCGTCCGGTGCTGGTAGGCGGGCCGTCGGACACGGAGCGCCGGATCGCAAACCAGATCGAGCGGGACGCCGACGCGCCCGTCGTGAACGCACTCGGCGACGACGTGCGCCGATTGGCTTGGCTCCTCGACGGGAGCGAGCTCGTCATCAGCCCCGACACCGGCCCGTTGCACATCGCGCGGGCGCTCGGCACACCGGTGATCGGCCTGTATGGCCACACCAACCCGAAGCGGACCGGACCGTATCGGGCATTCGAGGACCTGGTGGTGGACGGATACACGCGGCGCGAGGGGGGCTCGAACCGCGCTTCCGCCACCCAGTGGAGCGGAATGCAGAGGGTCACGCCCGAGCGGGTGTTGGAGAAGGTGGCGCTGGCACTGGAGCGCTATTGCCGCTGAGCGGGCGTCGAGCCCTGTTGCCGGGGACACGACGCTGAATATGTTGCGCGCGGCGCGTCGACCCTGTCCGGATCGAAGGGGTCGACCCCGTGACCGTCTGGGTGGCCTTTCCCGTCGCGTTCCAGGTCGCGGCGCAGTCGAGCCGGTAGGCCGCGGCACAAAGATTCGGCGTCGGGTTCAGAGCCTCAACGGAGGTGGCGAGATGGCAGGAAAGGTCTGGTGGGGAATCATGACCGTGTTCGCGCTCCTGATCGCCCTGTATGCACTCACCGTAGCCCTCGTCCCGGGGCTGCGCCCTCCGTTCGTGGTGGAGCTGTTCGGCAAGAACGCGCTCGGGACCCTCGGTCATACGGCGGTCGGGGCGATCGCGCTCGGGTGCGGAGCCTTCCAGTTCAGCAAACGCCTCAGGACAGAGAAGCCCGCGGTCCACCGAACGTTGGGGACGATCTACGTCCTAGCGGTGATCGTGAGCGGGATGTCCGCCCTCGTTCTCGCCCCCTCGTCCACGGGGGGACCGCCAGCGCACTTCGGCTTCGCGCTGCTCGGCGTGCTCTGGATCACGACCGCAGTGGTGGCGTATGCGCGCGTCCGCAGCCGTGACTACCGGGCGCACAGGGAGTGGATGATCCGCAGCTACTCGCTCTGCCTCGCGGCGGTCATGCTTCGGCTCTACCTGCCGGCCGCCCAGATGATGGGCTTCCAGTTCGAGGACGCTTACCCGGTGATCGCCTGGATCTGCTGGGTACCGAACCTCGTGGTGGCGGAGTGGTTCTTCGTGCGCGGCCGCTTCGTGTCGCTGGAGGAGGCGGCCTAGCCGCCCCAAGCCACCTTCACGACGAGCACCCCGAACAGGCCGAGCACGCCGAGCGCGGCTTCCCATTCGCGATAGCGCGCATAGCGGCTCCACGAGAAGCCCGGCTCCGCAGCGTCGCCGTCGCCGTGGGCGGCCCGACCTCGGTCCCCGACGGCTGAGCCCGGGGGGCGATAGGTGGACAGACGCACCGAGAACGCGGGCACGTTCGTGGCATAGTGCCTGTAGCGCTCACCGAAGCGGTCCGCCAACTCCCCGGCCTCCCGCCGCATGGTGGGTATATAGACGGTTGCGAAGACGAGCGCGAACGCCACCGGCCAGCCCCAGTGTCCCCCGGCCAGCGCGACCCCTATGCCGATGACGAAGCTCCCGAGATAGAGCGGATTACGGGTGTGGGCGTAGGGACCGCCGGTGGCCAGCGTCGCGCCCTTGTCGATCGAGCCGGCTGCCCAGGCACGCATCGCCACCCCGGCTGCGGCCAGGCACCCTCCCGCCAGGACGGAGGTGGATGTCGGCCGGGCGAGCACGAGAAAGGGTACCACCAGAGCCCAGGCCGCCCCGACGCGAAAACTGCCGGACATTTCCCGGCGCGAGGCTACGCGGTCCGTTTGCAGATCATGCGAACCGCACGCACCTCTTCCCCCCACGGAGCGACGTTCGTCATCTGCAGCACCAGCTCGTCGGTGGGCGCCCGGTGGCTCAGCCCGATTCGCCATCCCCAATCCATCTCGGGACCGTACCGGCCGAACACCTGGGCGAGACCCCACGCACCGGCGACGGGCTCGCATGGCATCGGCTCGGGCTGATGGAAGGTATCGGTGAAGTCCGCCCCGTCCGGCCGGAGCGCGATGCTTCCCCGATGCGGCTGCCCCTCGTGGCTCCACGTGTAGCGAACGAGATTGGGCTCGACCGACATCGTGCAGTCGCTGAGTGTGGCCTCGTCGCCCAGGGCATCGAGCCAGAGCTCGGCCGTCCCCTGCCATCCGGCCCCGACCAGGTCCGAAATCGAGCTCATGCCGCGTGGACCTAACGACTCGCCGCGCTGGAGCTCTGCGGCCCGAGGACCGCGGCGCGCGACTCGGGATTCACCGGGATGCCCTCGGTGATCGACTTGAGGTGGAGGGAAATTCCCCCGGGGACCCTCGGCAGGTCCACCCACATGTACACGAGCAGATGCCGCTCGTCGTCGGAGAACTCGAGCTCCGCTTCTCCGTCCTCCGAGAAGAGGCCTTCGCTCTGGAAGTTGGGCTTCACGACGATGACGTCGAACTCACCCGCGTTCGTCTTGCGCTTGTCCTTGCGCACGACCTCGACCGTGACCGGGTTGC
>JASFUR010000101.1:0-9377 GCA_050050215.1 Gemmatimonadota bacterium | reverse complement strand
AGGTCGTGGTCGCCGGGATGCCGGTGACGATCCAGTGGATGAACATGTCGCCGGGCTGCGATCCGACGGGCGGCATCTGTCCGTAGCCCGCCACGGTCTCGCCGAACGGGACGTCGGGGTCCACGAGCACGAGCGTGAAGCTCTGTGTGGCCGACGGCGCGCCGCGCCACTCGAGCGGAGGCGACACCGCATCGCCGTCCACCGTATAGCGGGTCGGGATGGGAGCGTTCTCCACGAAGGCGGAGGACGTGAGGGAGAAGGGCTCGGCCGCGGGCTGGGACGAAGCGTCCGTAGCGGGCGCACAGGCGAGTGCCAGCGCGGGTGCGACGAGCAATCCGAGGTGTATGCGTCGTGTCGTCATCATGCGCTCAGTATCTCGGAGATCCCCCCCTGCGGGCAACCCGGGGCAAGGCATCGGGCGGGCATCGAGCGCTCGGCCCACGCGCTTCGCTGCATTGTTATCTTTCCGGCTTTCCAGAGCCGAAGCCCCCTCCGAGGACCTCGCATGGGCGCCCAGATCATCTCCGGCCGTGACATCTCTGCGGAAATCCGAGCCGAGCTCACCGAGCGCGTCGCCGCGCTGAAGGCCGAGGGCGTCACGCCCGGACTCGCCACGGTTCTCGTCGGTGAAAATCCGGCGTCCCAGATGTACGTCGGCATGAAGAACAAGGCCGCCGGGAAGGTCGGCATCCACTCGAGGCAGCTCACGCTCGCCGCCGACACCAGCGAGGTCGAACTGCTCGGGGTCATCGCGGGCCTGAACGCGGACCCGGAGATCAACGGGATCCTCGTGCAGCTTCCGCTCCCCGACCACATCGATGAGGGCACGGTCATCGAGGCGATCCATCCCTCGAAGGACGTCGACGGGCTCCATCCGGTGAACGTCGGCCGCATGGCGACCGACTCGGGTGACTTCCTCGCCCCTTGCACGCCGGCCGGGGTGATCGAGATGCTCGTGAGGAGCGGCCACGACCCGGCGGGCAAGCACGTGGTCGTCGTGGGGCGGTCGAACCTGGTGGGACGGCCGCTCGCTTCGCTGCTGCTCCGGAAGGACCGCGGGGGCAACGCGACCGTGACCGTGTGCCACTCCCGCACGGCCGATCTGGCTGCGGTGACGAAGACCGCCGACATCCTCGTGGTCGCGATGGGCATCCCCGAGGCGATCGGCCCGGAGATGGTCGCGCCCGACACGGTCGTGATCGACGTCGGCACGCACCGGGTGGACGATCCCGGATCCGAGAAGGGCTACCGCGTGTGCGGCGACGTCCTCTACGACGAGGTGAAGGAGGTCGCGTCGGCCATCTCGCCGTCTCCCGGGGGCGTGGGACCGATGACGATCACGATGCTGCTGTCGAATACCGTGAAGTCGGCCGTGGCGGAAGCGGCGGACCCCGCGGCGTAGCCGACCCCGTCTTGGCCGACGACCTCAGCCTCGACCTCTTCGGCGACGAGCCGGAGCCGGCTCCCGAGCCTGCCCAGGCCGAGCCCGAGCCGCCCGGACCCAAGGTCTGGTCCGTCTCCCAGGTGAACCGGGCCGTGCGCGGCCTGCTCGAGTCGAGCGTCGAACCTCTCTGGGTGGGAGGCGAGGTGGGCGGATGGACCCGCTCCAGGGCCGGCCACCGCTACTTCACGCTGAAGGACGACCGGGCCCAGCTGCGGTGCGTGATGTTCGCCCGCGAGGCCGAGCGCCTCCCGATGGATCCCGACGAGGGGACCAAGGTGCGCGTGTTCGGGGACCTCACCCTCTACGAAGCGCGCGGGGAGTATCAGCTCGTCGCGAAGCGCCTGGAAGCGGAAGGCGCCGAGGGGCTGTGGAGGCAGGCATTCGAGAAGCTGAAAGCCAAGCTCGAGGCGGAGGGGCTGCTCGATCCGGCCCGGAAGCGGCCCATCCCACGCTTTCCGCCGTGCGTCGGTGTGGTCACGTCCATCGAGGGCGCGGCACTCCACGACATCGTGTCCGTGCTCGCGAGGAGGGCGCCGTGGACGCGCGTGGTGGTGTGCGGCACCCGCGTGCAGGGCGAGGGTGCCTCCGTCGAGGTCGCGAAGGCCCTGGACACGCTCGCGCGGAGCGGCCTCGCCGACGTGATCATCGTGGGACGGGGCGGGGGCTCGGTCGAGGACCTGTGGGCGTTCAACGAGGAGCCCGTGGCGCGGGCGATCGCCGCGTGCCCCGTGCCGGTGGTGTCGGCCGTCGGACACGAGGTCGACGTGACGATTTCCGACCTGGTCGCCGACGTTCGCGCTCCGACGCCGTCTGCGGCGGGCGAGGCCGTCGTGCCCGACGGGCAGGCGGTCCTCTCCGGACTGCGACGGGTGCCGGACCAGCTGGGACGGGCGCTCCGCCGGGCTTCGGAGCGCCGACGGGCGGCCGTGGAAGGGCGCCTTACCCATCTGGCGCGGGGCATGGAGCGACGCTTCGCGCCGTGGCGGCAGGCGCTCGACCGCTCGATGACCCGCCTCGAGCGGGCGGTCCGGTCCCGCTCCGAGGAGCGCCGCCGCCGTCTGGGGACGTTGGCGGCCCGCTTGGAAGCGCTGAGCCCACTCGCTACGCTGCAGCGGGGCTATTCCGTGGCGCGCTCGGCCGACGGTCGGGTGTTGCGACGACTCGAGGACCTCCCGGAGGGAACCACGTTCGAGCTCAGGGTGACCGACGGCACGGTGGCCGCCGAGTCGCTCGGACCCGTACGCAACGACCAGGACACATGACCGATTCGAAGTCCGACCAGTCCGAGGAGACCACGCTCGAGGCGCGGCTCAAGCGCCTGGACGAGATCCTCGCGAAGATGGAGTCCGACGATCTTCCGCTCGAGGACGCGCTGAAGCTCTTCGAGGAAGGCGTCGCGCACGTACGCGAGGCCGAGCGGGTGCTGTCGGCCGCCGAGCTCCGCGTGGAGGAGTTGCTCTCTTCGGGAGAGACGCGCTCCTTGGAGCGAGACGACACGTGACCCCCACGGCCGAGGCGAGGGAGCTCACCGAGTATCTCGAAGCCCGGCGCGGTCCCGTGGAGCGCGCGCTCGGCCGGGCCCTGGCAGAGCTCACCCACGAGGTGCCGGACGACGTCGCCGCTGCGCTGCTCTACGGCGTGACGACCGGCGGCAAGCGGCTCCGTCCGGTCCTGTGCGTGAGCGCCTACGAGGCGTGCGGTGGTCCGCTCTCGGACGCCGTGTACGACCTCGCGGCCTCACTCGAGATGATCCACGCGTACTCGCTCATGCACGACGACCTGCCGTGCATGGACGACGCGGACCTGAGGCGTGGACGGCCGACGGCGCACCGCGAGCACGGTGAGGACGCCACCATGGTGGCCGGCGCGGCCCTCATTCCCTCGGCGGCCATGCAGGCCCTGCGGTCCTGCGAGGCCCTCGGCTGCAGTCCGGAGCAGGGGATCGCCGTGGCCCGGGCGCTCCTGGAGGCGTCGGGCGCCGGAGGCATGGTAGGCGGGCAGTGGATCGACCTGCTCGGCGAGGGGCAGGCCCTGGGCGCCGAGGAGCTCGATGGGCTGCATCGTCGCAAGACCGGTGCGTTGCTGCAGGCATCGCTCGTGATGGGCGGCCTGGCCGCCGGGGCCGACGAGGCCCGGGTGGCGGCGCTCGCCGAGTACGGCGCCGCGATCGGGCTCGCCTTTCAGATCGCCGACGACATCCTGGACGCGACCCAATCGGCAGAGACGCTCGGCAAGAACCCGAGCGACGCCGAGCTGGACAAGTCGACCTACGTGGCGCTGTACGGGCTCGAGGAGGCGCGCGCGAAGGCGCAGGAGCAGGTCGATCGGGCGCTCGCGGCCCTTCGGGACGCGGACGTGGAGGCGCCGAAGCTGGCGGCGCTGGCCCGCTACGTGATCGCGCGGAACAAGTAGCGTGCTCGGCTTGCGGCCTGTTCGGCACGGTCCATGCCGGTATCTTTCGTTGCTGTTCCCGCGATCCCACTGAGGAGCCATCTCACGTGTCGTTGCTCGAGTCGATCCACTCTCCCGAAGATCTCCGCCGACTGAAGCCCGAGAGCCTGGGGCGCGTCGTCGACGAGGTACGGGAGCGGCACATCGACGTCGTCTCCGAGAAGGGCGGCCACTTCGGCGCCAGCCTCGGCGTGGCCGAGCTCACCGTCGCGCTCCACTACGTGTTCGACACGCCGCGCGCGCAGCTCGTCTGGGACACGGGCCACCAGGGCTACATCCACAAGATCCTCACGGGACGCAACGAGCAGCTCCCGACGATCCGCACCAAGGGCGGCCTCGCCCCCTTCCTGCGGCGCGACGAGTCCGAGTACGACGCGTTCGGCGCCGGCCACGCGGCCACCTCGATCTCGGCGGCCTGGGGCATGGCAGTGGGACGCGACCTGAACGGTGAGGACTTCGACGTCGTCGCGATCATCGGGGACGGCGCGATGGGGTGCGGGCTCGCGTACGAGGCGCTGAACAACGCCGGCCATACTGGCCGCGACTTCATCGTCGTGCTCAACGACAACGACATGTCCATCGCCCCGGCCGTGGGCGCGATGAACAAGTACCTCACCGGGGTCATGACGAACCCGGCGTACAACAAGATGCGGAGCGTGGTGAAGGAGATCCTCCATCGGACGCCGACTGCGCTCGGTGACGTCATGGAGGAGATGGCCGGCCGCCTCGAGGACAGCGCCAAGCACCTGATCTCGCCCGGTGTCATCTTCGACGAGCTCGGCTTCCGCTACGTCGGCCCGGTGGACGGACACGACGTCGAGGGCCTGGTGGAGACGTTCCAGCGGGTCAAGGACATGAAGGGTCCGATCCTCGTGCACACGCTCACGCGTAAGGGGAAGGGCTTCACGCCGGCTGAAGACGATCCGTGGACCTGGCACGCGTCCGGCCCGTTCGACAAGGTCACGGGGAAGGGCACGAAGTCCTCTGTTGGCCTGCCCCGCTACCAGAAGGTCTTCGGGAAGGGCCTCATCGAGCTCGCCGATGCCGATCCGAAGATCATCGCCATCACGGCCGCGATGCCGGACGGCACGTCGACCGACATGTTCCAGAAGGCCCATCCCGACCGGTATTTCGACGTCGGCATCGCCGAGGGCCACGGTGTGACGTTCGCGGCCGGGCTCGCCACGCGCGGTATCAAGCCTGTGGTCGCGATCTACTCGACGTTCCTCCAGCGCGGCTACGACAACATCGTCCACGATGTCGCGCTCCAGGGGCTCCCCGTCATCTTCGGGATGGACCGTGCCGGGATCGCCGGTGAAGACGGACCTACCCACCACGGAACGCTCGACATCGCCTACATGCTCGCCGTGCCCGGCATGACCGTCACGGCGCCCAAGGACGGCGCGGAGATGCTGGCGCTCCTCAGGCTCGCATCCGAGCAGAGCGACGGACCGTGGAGCGTGCGCTGGCCCCGGGCCGCCGTCCCCGAAGAGGTGCCGGCGTTGGCGGAGATCCCGCCGGTCGAGCCGCACACCTGGGAGATCCTCAAGAACGGGGGCGACTGCGTGCTGCTCGCTACGGGCACGATGGTGCTCGAGTCGATGGCCGCGGCCGAGAAGCTGGACTCCGACGGGATCCGTTGCACCGTGGTCAATTGCCGGTTCCTGAAGCCGTACGACCACGACGTGCTCGAGGAGATGGTGCGCAGCCACCCCCTCGTGGTCACGGTCGAGGAAGGCCAGATCACGAACGGATTCGGCGCCTTCATGGCGCGCGAGATCGACGCGATCGAGCAGTCCTCGCCGCCTCGCGTGGCGTCGATCGGGATCCCCGACGCATTCATCGAGCACGGTCCGAGGGGTGAGCTCCTGGCCGAGATCGGCCTCGACGCCGAGGGCATCGCCGAGCGCGTGCGTCAGCTGGCGAGGCACGCCGCGGAGCTCGAGCCGGCGTGACGTCGCCCGACGTCCGGAAGCTGACGGGCCCGATACGGTCCGTCGGCGTCGTCATGCGGGAGCAGAGCGACGAGATCGCGGATGTCATGGACCGCATGAGCGGTTGGCTGACCGAACGGGACATCGAGGTCACGTTCGAAGAGGTCGACGGCCGCAACCGCGAAGGGGGTACGAGCCTCGACCTCGCCGAGAACCCGGTCGACCTGGTCATCGCCCTCGGAGGCGATGGAACACTCCTCAGGGCGGCACGGGCCACGATCGGCACGGAGGTCCCCGTTCTGGGCGTCAACCTCGGGCGGCTCGGCTTTCTGACCGCCTTCCCGGACGCCGAGCTCGAGTCGGGGCTCGACGCCGTCATCGGTGGCCACGCCCTCCTCGAGCACCGCTTCACACTCCGCGCACGCATCGACGGGGCGGATGAGGACAAGAGCTCCAAGCTCTGTGCGCTCAATGACATAGTTGTGCACACCTCGGGTGCTGCACGAGTCACTCCGCTGGCTCTCGAAGTCGGGGTGGACGACGACAAGGAGGAAGTCGGAAGCATCGCCGCGGACGGCATCATCCTGGCCACGCCGACCGGCTCGACGGCCTACTCGATGTCGGCCGGAGGGCCGATCATCGTGCCCGAGGTCGAGTGCATCGTCGTGACGCCCATCTGTCCGCACTCCCTCGCCGTGCGGCCGCTCGTGATTCCGGCCACGCAGGAGGTGCGAGTGCGGTCCCTGGATCCCGGGGCGGAGCACCAGCTCACGGTGGACGGACAGGTCGAGCGGTCGCTGGCGCCGGAGGAGACGGTCGTCGTGTCCCGCGAGAGGCATCCCGTGCGTCTCGTGAAGCTCCCAGGACAGACGTTCTTCGGGACGCTTCGCCGCAAGTTGAACTGGGCACCGAGCCCTCCGGAACGGGCCTGACCCAAAGGCCCATTGAAGGGGCCCCCGGCCTCTCCGTACCTTGCCGCATGCTCGTCGAGCTCCGCATCCGTGACTACGCCGTCGTCGACGACCTGAGCGTCGAGCTCGGGCCGGGCCTCAACGTGCTGACCGGCGAGACCGGGGCCGGAAAGTCGATCGTCGTGGGCGCGCTCTCGCTCCTCCTGGGCGAGCGGGCCTCCTCGACAGTCGTACGCGCCGGCGCGGAGCGGGCTACGGTCGAGGCCGTCTTCGACGTGGATGGGCTCCCCGATGTCGCCGAGCTCGTCGAATCGCAGGGCTTCCGGCTCGACGACGGCCTTCTCATCCTCCGTCGCGAGGTCGCCGCGGAGGGCAGGAACCGGGCATGGGTGTGCGGTTCTCCCGCGACCGCCAGCGCCGTGGGGACGCTCGGGAGCGCGCTGGTGGATCTGCACGGCCAGCACGAGCACCAGACACTGCTCCGGCCCCGCGACCAGCGGGCGATCCTGGACTCGTTCGGCGAGGCGGAGGACGCCGCCAAGCGCGTCGCGGAGCTCTACGAGGAGGTCCAGGAGCTCAGACACGCCCTCGAGGAGCGCGAAGAGCGGCTGCGAGACGTGGAGAGCCGGGCCGACTTCCTGCGCTTCCAGCTCTCCGAGATCGACGAGACGAAGCCTCAGCCCGGCGAGGACGAGGCGCTGGAGGCGGAGATGGGACGCCACGAGCACTCCGAGGACCTGATGCAGGGCGCCGATAGGGTGCACGAGGCGCTCTATGCTGCCGACGACTCGATCGTGGACCGGCTCACGGAGGCCAGGCGGACGCTGGAGCGGCTGGCGGGCTTCGATCCCGAGCTCGAGCCCGACGTGCAGAGCCTGGCCGACGCGCTGTACGCCATCACCGACGTGGGGCGCCGCATGGGCGGCTACGCCGGCTCGATCGATCACGATCCCGAGCGGCTGGAAGAGGTCCGCGTCCGGCTCGACCGGCTCTTCAGGCTGAAGCGAAAGTACGGCCCGGAGCTCGCCGACGTGCTCGCGACGGCCCAGCGGGTCCGCGAGGAGCTCGAGGGGCTGGACGACGCGGACCACGACCTGGGGCTCCTACGCCGGCGTATCGAGGAGGGGACGGCGTCCCTGCGCGATGCCGCGGAGACGCTGAGCGAGTTGCGCCGAACCGCCGCGTCCGGGCTCGGGGAAGCCGTGGCCGCCGTGCTCCCGGACCTCGGTCTGCCGGGGGCGTCGTTCGAGGTCCGGCTCACCACGCACGAGATCATCTCCGCGGGAGGCGCGGAGAGCGTCGAGTTTCTCGTGGCGACCAACAAGGGATTCGATCCGATGCCGCTCGCGCGCATCGCGAGCGGAGGGGAACTGTCCCGGGTTATGCTCGCGCTGAAGTCCATCCTGGCCGGAGTGGACCGCGTGCCGGTGCTGGTCTTCGACGAGATCGATGCCGGCATCGGGGGCGTGGTGGCGAGCGCCGTCGCCGAGAAGCTCGCTGAAGTCGCCACGCGCCATCAGGTCTTCGTGGTGACGCACCTGGCCCAGGTCGCCTCCCGGGCGGTGTCCCATTTCCTTGTCGAGAAGGGCGAGGGCGACGGCATCACCTCGACCGAGGTCCGGCGGCTCGAGGGGGACGACCGCGTGCACGAGATCGCGCGGATGCTGGGCGGTGATCCGGATTCGGCGACCTCGCGGAAGCACGCCCGGGAGCTGCTGGGGGCCTGAGGGGCTTCTAGGGCGCGCCCCAGAACCGTCGGAAGAGTCGGACACCGAACTCCAGCCGGGTCGTGACCGGCGTCTGACCGCCACCTCCCGCGACGTCGCGCTGGATACGCAGGTGAAGCTGTAGCGGCGTGGTCGATCCGGTCCTCATGCGGCGTGCGACCGTGTCGTAGCGCAGAATGCCGCCCACGCTGTGGACCGTCACGCCGCTCTCGGGCTGCATGGCAGTCGGGTCGACGGGGGCGCCGACCGAGGAGCCCGTCAGCGCGTAGCTGTCCCGGTACTTCCGGAACGCCCAGTACTCGACTCCGATCGACAGCTCCTCCGAGAAGTGGAACGAGGGCGCCACCTCGACACCGAAGTAGGAGCCGGGATCCCACTCGACGAGCTGCCTGCTGGACAGCGGCGCCAGGACCTGCTCCGGAGCAGCCACCCGACGGATCAGCGTGCGGGGGCGCTGGATCCCGTAGCGCCCGCCGAGGCGGAGCTCGAGCCTGCTGCCGAGGGTCATCGCTCCCAGGAGCCGCCCCTCGATGTCGGTCTGACCGTCGCCGGTGCCCACGTCCAGAAAGACGTCGGGGTCGTCCGCGAGCCCTGTGGGAAGCCGCACGAGCACCGTGCCGAGCAGTCGGTACGAGAAGGTCGGCGGCGCCTCGGCCGAGTCGCGGACGGCGCCTTCGAGGAGCCGCACGGTCGCGGAGACCTCCAGATCGCCCGAATACCAGGCCGACCGGACGCTTCCCAGCGTGTCCCCTTCGATCCCGAGGCCGGCCATGTTCGAGAGCAGGGGGAAGTCCTCCGGGCTCACGGTCTGGCTGGCGAACACCATCGGGGCACCGATGCCGGTGAGTCCCGCCGCGGTCAGGTCGGCGTCGAGGGAGGATGCCGCGGACTGGAGCGAGGTCGCCGTCGT